>JALVRY010000490.1 GCA_027024625.1 Thiotrichaceae bacterium | reverse complement strand
CCAAAGGAAAAAACACTCCACCTGAGCATGATTTCTTTAAGCAATGCGAAATTGTATGGCGACAATACCAAAAGAAACGTCAACAAATACTCACAGGTCTTATCCAAGATGCAATTTGCTTTTTTGGTGATCAAGGAGAAGAAGTAAAAACAGAGAAACAAACACTCTCATTCAACGATTTACTCATTCAGTTCAATAAAGCACTCTCCTCCAGCACAGGAAAACAACTTCAAGAAACACTGCAAAAACGCTATCCCATCGCCATGATTGATGAGTTTCAAGATACTGATCCCGTACAATACGGTATTTTCAAACAGCTTTATGTCGGCCATTCTCAGCAAACACTTTATATGATTGGCGACCCTAAGCAAGCAATCTATAGCTTTCGAGGCGGTGATATATACACCTATTTACAGGCTAAAAAAGATATAAAACACTATGGCGGTAGTATCTACACTCTAGATACCAACTGGCGATCAACTCCCGCGATGCTAACGGCTGTTAATACATTATTTGCTCAAGCAAAATCCCCCTTTCTTTACGATGACATTGGCTTTCAAAGTGTAAAAACACCTGAAGAAAAATCAGACCATAAGATATTGACGATTAATGGCGAAGTCGCCACGGCATTGAATATTTGGTTAAGCTCCGATGGAAAATCCTTAAAAAGCAGTATCAAACCACTTAGCAAAGACGCGGCACGCCAAGAAATCGACACCGCTGTCAGCCATAAAATTGCTGAGCTAATCCAGTTAGGCAATGAAGGCAAAGCCAAACTGGGCGATAAAAATCTGCAAGCCAAGGACATTGCCGTACTTGTCCCCTCTCATAAAGATGCTCAACGCTTACGCCAACACCTTTCTGCCTTGGGCATATCCAGCGTAGCCGCAGGCAAACAAACTGTTTTTGAATCAAACGAAGCACATGCACTTAGCTTATTATTACATGCCGTACTCAAGCCTGATGATCGTGATGCCCTTCGACAAGCCTTAGCCACTAGCTTATTGGAATATAGCTATATTGATATTTTCAATACCTGCAACAACGATCAAGAATGGTTGCACTGGGTTGATAGCTTCCGTCAACTGCACGAGCAATGGCAGCAAGAAGGCTTTATGTCGATGTTTCTTAGCCTGTTAGAAACACTCAACATCACACAAGCCTTAACTAAAAAAGAAGACACAGATCGCGTTATAACCAACCTTTTACAGCTGGGTGAGCTGCTACAGCAAGCTTCTACAGAGCAATCTGGCATGGATGCTTTGCTTGTTTGGTTTGAAGGAAAACGCCTAAACCCATCGGGCGAAGATGCTGAAATGCGATTAGAAAGTGACGATGAATTGGTCAAGCTCGTTACACTGCACGCCAGTAAAGGCTTGGAATACGGAGTTGTCTTTCTCCCCTACTTATGGGATTTGCGTATTATTGATAAAAAACAACGTCCTATTATCTATCACGACAAACAACAGCAGCTAATCGCTGATACTGGCAGTGATGAACTGGATCAGCATGTATTATTATCCGACTATGAACGCCTAGCCGAAAATTGTCGTCTAGTTTATGTTGCTCTAACGCGAGCGGTATCATGTTGCTATCTCGCTTGGGGAAATATTGGTGAGCCACATTATGGCGGTTGCTCAGATAATTCTGCCTTGGGGTATTTATTACACGGCAAACAAACGCCCGCAGATTTACAAACTAGCAAAGTTTCGTCGCTAGCGAGAGCAACTCAAGCAGATATTAGCAATGAACTGAATCCACTAATTACGGCATCTAAAGGTACAATCACGGTGGATACTATTGAGTCTATCAATACTGATGTACCTGTTATTCATACAACACAGACAGCAGCATCGCGTGATTTCAGTGTAAAACCTTTTGAACGCAGTATTGATAATAATTGGCGAATCAGCAGTTTCTCTGCATTAAGCCGTAATATTTATCATGATAGAAATACCTTTAAAGAAGCAAACCAACCCGATGATATTCTTAATTTTCCTGCAGGTAAGAATACAGGTCTGTATCTACATAGCTTATTTGAATATTTAGATTTCCAAGGTGATATATCCAGCCAAGTCGAGGTTATCAATCAGCGTTTAATGCCTCGTTATAATCTTCCACTTGAACCTTACAGTGCTACTACTCAAGATTGGGCTGAAAAAATTATCAAAACCCCCTTGAATGACTCAGGTTTTACACTGGCGAATATAAGCCAAAGAAATCGCTTAAATGAATTAGAATTTCACTTTGCTACTCAGCATGAAAAAGTTGAAATCGACAAGCTTAACCAACTCTTCTCAGAACAAAACAACGGCACACTGCAAGCACTCAATAGCCACGATTTTACAGGCTTAGTACACGGTATCATCGATCTTGTTTTTGAATATGAGGGAAAATATTATCTAGCCGATTATAAAAGTAATTATCTAGGCGACACCATTAATGACTACAGCCAAACGCTTATGCAAGCTGAAATAAATAAACGCCGATATGATTTGCAATACACACTATACAGCATCGCATTACACCGTTATTTAGAAAATAGAATTCCAGATTATCAATATGATAAGCATTTTGGCGGAGTTTATTATTTGTTCTTTCGAGGAATGAGGGAAGA
>JALVRY010000489.1 GCA_027024625.1 Thiotrichaceae bacterium | reverse complement strand
GTGTTATTGAGGGTGTTCAAGAAGACGTGGTTGAGATTCTATTAAATCTTAAATCATTGGCAGTAGTTTTACATTCAAAGGACGAAGCTACTCTATCGATCAAAAAGACTGGTCCATGTGTTGTTACAGCAGCTGATATTGAGTTAGGTCATGATGCTGAAGTTGTTGATGCGGATCATGTGATCGCGACATTGACAAAAGAAGTCTCTTTTGAAATGACAATGAAGATAGAAAAAGGGCGTGGTTATCAGCCTGCTCCACTTCGTCGAGGTATTGATGCTCCGGAATTGCCATTAGGTACATTAGTACTAGATGCCAGTTTTAGTCCAATTGTTCGTGTTGCTTACAATGTCGATACTGCTCGTCATGAACAGCATACTGATATGGATAAGCTTATCATTGAATTGCAGACAGATGGTTCAGTTGACCCAAAAGACACCATTAGTGATGCTGCACAGATTATGCATGAACAACTTGCTGTGTTCTTCGACTTAACAATTGAAGAGCCAGTAGAGCCAGAGCCTGAAGAGCCTGCAATTGATCCTGTACTACTACGACCTGTTGATGACTTAGAGTTGACAGTTCGTTCTGCAAATTGCTTGAAAGCCGAGAGTTTGTACTACATCGGTGATTTGGTTCAGCGCACAGAAACGGAATTATTGAAGACTCCTAATCTTGGTAAGAAGTCTCTAACAGAAATTAAAGATGTTCTAGGACAGTTTGGTTTAACGCTAGGCACTACATTAGAAAATTGGCCACCAGCAGCTCTTGAAGATCAAGAACTGAAAGTTGGTTAAGAGGATATAAGAAATGCGTCATCGTAATAGTGGTCGTCAATTTAATCGTAATAGTTCTAACCGTAAAGCGATGCTTCAGAGTTTAGCTAACGCAATGATTAAACATGAAGCAATTAAAACAACATTACCTAAAGCAAAAGAATTACGTCGTGTTGTTGAGCCATTAATCACACGAGCTAAAACTGATACAGTGCATAATCGTCGTATCGTCTTTTCTCGTTTGCGTGATAAAGAAACAGTAGGTAAACTATTTTCTGAACTTGGTCCTCACTTCTTAGAACGCCCTGGTGGCTATATGCGTATTATTAAGTGTGGTTTCCGTGCAGGCGATAAAGCACCAATGGCTTATGTTGAATTAGTAGGTCGTGTCTCAGATGCTCCTGAAACAGCAGAGCAAGATTAGATTGTATTATGGCTGGTTAGTTTAACTATTAAGTTATCCTGCTCTTACATCTAGTAAGTCAACAAGCCGAGTTTTTACTCGGCTTGTTTCGTTTGTGGATTTATTTATATTAGTTCTATGTGTTTATGTGTTGTGGAGCATAGAGATCAATAATTGATCTGAACGTAGCGACTTAAACTTCTGTTAGGTTCATATTCTCAGCGGCTAGGTGTAAGGGAACTCCAGATTTGATAGTATTTATCGCCTTGTCATCTAGTGATTTAGTATCATATACATCAATATTCATACCGCACCAACTCTTCAGTTCTGAGCTTAGAAGCTCTAAGTTTTTAACGTCAGTGACTAATATGGGTCTTGTTGATTGATTTCCTGCTAGTAAGTAATACTTATTTCCTCCATGAAAATGGCATAGATGGCGAACTGTTTCAGTGTTTGGGATTATTTTCATTGATATTTCTTAGTATCGAGATTGTTTATTATCATTTGACAGTATGTCTGTAGTAGTTAGACTGGTTCATTGTGAATCTTAACTATCGTAAATTCAAATGAACCAAGTAAAAACACAAGTTGTTACTGCGGAAGTGGCGAAGAAATCGGCAAAATATTTTATTTATGGAAATCTTGCGGCAATTATCGTCCCATTTCCAATTTTTATCCTTTGGTTTGGGGCTTCTATATTTGTGTACGCAATGTTTCGGCATTTTCCACACCCTAAGGTAGGCTATTATACACAGATAGCAGCATACCATTATTATGGTTTGGCTGGTCTTCTTGTGCCAGTACTCACCTTTGCTCCAGGCAGTTTTTTTATGAGCTATTGGTGGGCGTTGTGGATTGTTTGTGCAGTAATCTTATTGCCTCTATCTATACGTGAATTGATACGGATTAATAATGACGACTGGGAAGATGTTGAGGTGGAAAGTCCATGATAGAAATTCGTAATGACTGGAAGATTGAAGAAGTAAAAGAATTACTAGGTCAACCCTTTAATGATTTGCTTTTCCAAGCACAAATGATTCATCGAAAAGTATTTAATCCGAATGAAGTGCAAGTAAGTACTTTGCTAAGTATCAAGACAGGAGCATGTCCAGAAGATTGCTCTTACTGTTCTCAAAGTGCTAGAAATGACACATCAACTGAGCCAGAACGCCTATTGCCCCTAGATGATGTATTAAAATCTGCTAAGGAAGCAAAAGAAACGGGTGCCACCCGTTTTTGCATGGGAGCAGCATGGCGCAATCCTACCGATAAAAGTTTAGATCGAGTCATTGAAATGATTGAAGCAGTCAGAGATATGGGGATGGAGACCTGTGTCACACTTGGTATGTTGACTGAAAAACAAACGCAGCGTTTAAAAGAAGCGGGCTTGGATTATTACAATCATAATCTTGATACCTCGCCTGAATTCTATGGAGAGGTTATTACTACACGCAGTTACCAAGATCGCTTAGACACTTTAAAATACGTTCGTAATGCAGGAATCAATGTTTGCTCTGGCGGGATTTTAGGTATGGGTGAAACCAACCATGACCGTGCTCGTTTACTACAACAGCTTGCAAACCTTCCAAAACACCCAGAATCTGTTCCGATTAATGATTTGGTACAAGTAGAAGGAACGCCTCTAGAAGGTACAGAAAAGCTTGATCCTTTCGACTTTATTCGCATGGTTGCAGCGGCTAGAATCATGATGCCACTTTCCTATGTGCGTCTATCAGCGGGGCGTACAGAAATGAATGATGAAATGCAGGCACTCTGCTTCTTTGCAGGAGCAAACTCCATGTTTTATGGTGAGCGATTGCTAACAACTGATAACCCAGACGAAAACCATGATCAAAAACTTTTTTCCCGCTTAGGTATTGATATGGAAAAAGCAAAACCACAGCAAGGTTTTACGGTGAAAGAAAGCGATAAAACGGAGTCATGCGGCTGTTCTGCCTAAATTAACATGTTACATACTCAAGAATATCTAGTCATCATTATAGGTGGCGGACATGCAGGAACAGAAGCAGCTCTTGCATCCGCCCGTATGGGAGTTAAAACCTTATTGCTGACGCATAATATTGAAACTATTGGTGCGATGAGTTGCAATCCTGCAATCGGTGGTATTGGCAAAGGACATCTGGTAAAAGAAATTGATGCCTTAGGCGGAGCGATGGCTCATGCGGCAGACTTAGGTGGTATCCAATTCCGTACATTAAATGCACGTAAAGGCCCTGCGGTACGTGCAACACGGGCACAGACTGATCGAATATTATATAAAGCAGCTATTTTGCAAGCAGTACAAGCCCAAGAAAATCTCGATCTATTTCAGCAAGCCGTTGATGATCTAATCGTTGAGGGCGAAACGGTAAAAGGTGTCCGCACTCAAATGGGCTTGGATATTTTAGCCGATGCCGTCGTGCTAACCGTCGGTACATTCCTTGGTGGGAAAATCCATATCGGTCTAGAAAATCATAGCGGTGGACGTGCAGGTGATCCGCCATCCATTGCCTTGGCAGATCGGCTTAGAGAGTTACCATTCAATGTTGCCAGACTAAAAACAGGCACACCTGCCAGAATAGATGCCCGCAGTATTGACTACTCAAAGTTGCAAGAACAACCTGGTGATACGCCAACGCCAGTATTTTCTTACCTTGGCTCACGGGAAGATCATCCTGAACAGGTTTCCTGTCATGTCACCTACACCAACTCACAAACTCACGACATTATTCACAGTGGTTTAGACCGTTCGCCGATGTATTCAGGGGAAATAGAGGGTATCGGACCACGCTATTGTCCATCTATTGAAGATAAGATTATTCGCTTTGCAGATAAAGATCGACACCAAATTTTTATTGAGCCAGAAGGTTTAAACACCTACGAAATTTACCCTAATGGTATCTCAACCAGCTTACCGTTTGATGTGCAGTATAATTTTATTCGTTCTATTGAAGGCTTTGAAAATGCACATATCACTCGCCCTGGTTATGCAATTGAATATGATTTCTTTGACCCAAAAGACCTAAAACCCAGTTTAGAAACCAAATTTATTAATGGCTTGTATTTTGCGGGGCAAATCAACGGCACAACAGGCTACGAAGAAGCAGGGGCACAGGGTTTGTTGGCAGGGATGAATGCCGCATTACAAATACAAGAAAAAGAAAGCTGGACACCGAAACGCAATGAAGCCTATTTAGGTGTGCTAGTTGATGACTTAATCACCAATGGCACCTTAGAACCCTATCGAATGTTCACCAGCCGAGCTGAATACCGCTTATTGCTGCGTGAGGATAACGCGGATATGCGTTTGACAGAAAAAGGCTATGAGCTAGGCTTAGTGGATGAATATCGCTGGCAGGCTTTTAATAAGAAGCGTGAAGCGGTTGAAAAAGAAAAACAACGCTTAAATGATCTATGCGTGCGTCCGAATACCTTATCGGCAGAACAAGAAGAAAAACTCTTTGGCAAAAAGCTAAGCAGAGCATATCGGGTTGATGAATTATTGCGTAGACCCGATATCAGCTACGCTATGCTGACCGAACTCCCAGACATTGGTAAAGCCGTTGAGGATGAAGCGGTTGCCGAGCAAGTTGAGATTCAATTCAAGTATGCTGGCTATATTGATCGTCAATTAGCCGAGATTAAAAAACACCAAAAACATGAAGAAACGGCACTACCGCTAGATTTGGACTATGCTTTAGTCTCAGGTTTATCAAATGAAGCTAAACAAAAATTACAAGCACATAAACCTGTCAATATAGGGCAAGCGTCCCGTATATCAGGTGTCACACCTGCGGCAATTTCCTTGCTGCTAGTGCACTTGAAAAAGCGTGAATTACAACAAAAAATAGTGAGTTAGCATTAGGTATCTAAGTATGAAAATTCCTTTAATTAGCAGTAATAGCACTGGGGAGTAGCAATGGCTATTTATTATTATGACGGAGAGCAAAAATCCCCACCTAATTATGTTGGTATACGTGTGAATGTAATGGTGGCGGGTAAAGTTAAACAAAAATGGTTTAGCTTTAACAAAGAATATAAAACCAAAGAGCAGCAAAAAAAGGCAAAAGAAGAAGCTGAAAACTTAAACACCTTATGGCTCATGGAAAAAAATCTTAGCAAAAAACGCCCAGAAATAAAAAATGGCGACATCCCCGTTTTTCGTACAGGGGTGGCGGGTATAAGAATAAAATTTACTAAAATAGTTTCTGTCAAGAATGGCAATAAATGGTCAGGCTTTACACCGTGTTTTGATGTTGCTACCCAGAAAAACCTCAAGCGTTACCATCGGCAATATAATATAAAAAGAAGAGGCTATGACATGGCTTGGCTGCATGCCTGCCAATTTATAGCCGAGAGACAAGGTATCCGTTTGGATGAGATTCTCTGCAAAAAACCACCCATAGAAAAAATGTTAATGGTTTTAGATTGGCAACGTCGCAAGGGCGATAACATAGAAACGAGGCGTTTACCTGATGAGCTAATACAAAGATTTCTTGAAGATAAAAGTGAAGAAACCCAGCAAATTCTCTTAAATATCCTCACAGATAAAGAGAAAAAAATGTTAGAGAAGGGATATAGTTACGCTCAAATACTGACACCCACAAGAAAAAATGCCAAGCCTAAACAAAAAAGAACTGCTTAAACCTAATACCTTATGGATGATCTTAAAAACTGGCAGCAAGGTCTGCACCAATTAGGCTGCAAACCCAGTTCGCAACAACTTGAGAAATTACAGTCCTATTTGCAACTGCTACAGCGTTGGAACAAGGTTTACAACCTAACCGCAGTGCGTGACCCTGCTGATATGCTCCCACTACATATCTTCGATAGCCTAGCCGTTGCTGACTATATTCAAGGCAATTATTGTTTAGATGTGGGTAGCGGGGCTGGCTTACCAGGAATTCCGCTAGCGATAATGCAGCCTGAACGCCAATTCACCCTGCTAGATACCAATGGCAAAAAGACCCGCTTTATCCAACAAGCCATTATCCAATTAGAATTAGCCAATGCCAAGGTTGTGCAAACCCGTGTCGAAGCATGGCAGCCAGAACGGAAATTTGACGCTATTATCAGCCGAGCTTTTGCGTCAATCGAAGATTTTGTCAATACCAGTAGTATCCACTTACAAGACAATGGCACACTCTACGCAATGAAAGGGCAATACGATCAAGCAGAAATAGATGCTTTACCCAAAGGTTTTAAGCTAAACAAAACGAATAAGCTAATTGTTCCGATGCTAGATGCACAACGTCATTTACTAGAAATAAGCTACATTTTGACATAATTGCTGATATTACGTAGTAATAAAAATTAATCACAGGTGTACGCAGATAAACGCTTGTTTTTTCATGAGCGTCTAGGGTGAGGTTGGCTAGACGTTTACAAGTTTTCTCTGCTTACTCTCGTAGAACTCATGTATGGGAAGGAGGGATTCATATTAACAGGAAAAACTTATTATAATACAGAAGCTTAGTGGTTTGTGGAAAGTCAATATACCAGCAATTATACCAGCAAATAATTTCACTGTAAGGCTAGTTTAACCATAAATCAATGACTTACAAGCTATTGTCTGAATGTTGAATTTTCCCTTATTTAGAACTCATAAATAACAAAAAGCCCCACCCTTTCGAGTGAGGCTTATTTATTATTCTTGGGTAAATTTAATAGTGACTTGCTGATTTGTTGGTTTTTTTGTTTACCACGCCCTTTCCTGATTTTTGCCCCCTCCCAAAATGTTTCTACTGAATCCTGAATCCATACTTTCAGGATTATAAGGAACATCATCATATTTTTGAGGAGTAATATTTTCTTTCATATTTCCTAGTATTCTGTAGTAATGATTATGCTGCACTATCTAAAGGTGAAACTGACAAACGAAACCCCATTGCTTTAATAATTGTTGTTAATGTTTCATATCTAGGGTTTCCGTCTTGTGACAAGGCTTTATAAAGACTCTCTCTATTTAATCCTGTTTCTTTTGCTAAGTTAGCCATTCCCCCTTTTGCTTTTGCAACATTTTTTAAAGCTTCTAGTAATACTTTGGGGTGTCCATCTTCAAGTGCTGCATCAATGTAATGATAAATATCATCTTGTGTTTTTAAGTAATCACTACTTCCATAATTTTGTGCTTTCATAACCTTATCCCTTGTAATCTAACCAGTAGGCTTTTGCTTGTTTTATATCTTTTTTCTGACTAGATTTATTACCACCACAAAGCAGAATAACAATGGTTTCGCCATCCTTTGCATAATAAACCCTGTAACCTTGCCCTTCTGGTATTCGTAATTCACAAACACCCTCACCTACAGGCTTCCAGTCACCAAACAAACCTAATTTTAATCTATCCAATCTCACTAATATTCGTGCTATCGCCTTCTTATCTCTGATAGAACTTAACCAGTCATCGAGTGGTATTTTTTCATCTATTGTTTGATATTTGAGAATTTCCATAATATTCATTGTAGCTTATAGACTACATAATATAAATATTGTTACATAAAAAAGCCCCACCCTTTCGAGTGAGGCTATCCAGTTTGTAAATTTTTCAGAAACCAAAATACTCAAGCACCTGCTCCAACCAGTTCCAGAATAATTGATGAAGCATGAAATAAATGCTGACAATTAATATCGTTACTGGAAGCACCAGCAACCAGATTATTAATTCACTCATTGCTGGTACTCCCCTTTTTCTACGCTACTAAATATTTAGGAAGCCCGTTTTTATAATTTGGGTTTTCTATAATCACCTGCTCCATTAGCATTTTGTCGCGGACTTGGTTTGCTAGGTATCGACAATCAGGAAGTGAAACAGATGTGCTTTTAAGTTGACTATCCTCTTTGATAAA
>JALVRY010000488.1 GCA_027024625.1 Thiotrichaceae bacterium | reverse complement strand
GAATAAATATGTGATGTTGCATAAACGGGGATAGCTTCACCGTGTAAGTGCTGAATCATCGGACGAATCATTCTTGCCTGCGTTGGCGATGCCGCAAGGAATATCATATCAATATTATCTGCACCCGCCATAAGCACTTGATTAACCTGCGCTCTATAACTCGATGCTTTATTTGGATATGCCGCCTCAGCAACAATTTGCCCCCCTTGCGATGCATACATTTGTTTGAATGCATCCGATAAGCGTTGCCCCCACTGCGAATCTGGAAACAATACAGCAGCACGACGCAAACCACGAGAAGCTGCAAAACCAGCGATTTGACGCGCCTCATCTTCTGGGGCTAAACCAAACTGGTACAATGCAGCAGGAGCACTGCCTTGACCTGCATTGAGATGATTAAGACTAATCACAGGGCGAGCCAGTTGTGGCTGTTGATGAACTAATGTTGATAATTTTCGCTTATCAAGAGGGCCTATAATAACATCAGCCCCTTCATCAACGGCTTTTTTATACTGTGTAATAATATCAGACTTTGCTACATCATAAGTTTTGATATCTGTACTTGAGCCTAGTGATTGATTGGTCGATTTAATACCACTTAGGATAACATTCCCAAGAGAGCCTAGCTTTCCAGACAACGGTAGCAATACCGCCACCTTGTTTGTTGTTTGTGGCAAAACAGCATGATGCTGCGTTGCTCCACCTTTAGCTCCATGCCCTTGTGCTAAAATTTGCTGACGTATTCTATGAATCTTATTCCAAAGCCCTGTAGAAATACCACCTTGCTGCTTTGGTAATAAGTTTAAGGCCGCTTGATAGTTGTTATCAATTAATGCAGTTAAAGCAAGCACATAAGAACGTCTTGCCCTGTTTTCACCAGAAAGTCGAGCTGGGTTCACCTTTGATAAGTAATACTTCGCCAAAGATTTATCTTTTACGTAGGTTGCAATTTCTGCGGCTTGTAAAACTAATCTCTCACGCTGAGGCGATGCCTGATTATGCGATGCCTTGTAGTAGGCACTTGCTGCTTCTAATTTTTTACCTTGCCTCAGTAATGCATTAGCATGTTGTACCTCGGCAGATGAACTCTCAACCGCAGAGCTTTCTACAGAGGATGATCCGCCAGATGAGCCTATCGGCACAACGGAACAAGCAGAGAGACTAATGAGTAGTACAGAAAACAAAAAGGTAATTAGCGTATTTTTCATGGCATTTATCTTATTATTGATATTATCAAAGTACATCTGAATCCGTGACTTCACGAATTCAGGCAACAGCTAAAAGCAGTTCTGACCGATTATAATTGTTTTTTGACATAATCGTAATTTTATTTTAGGAATATTCACACATTATGACTACAACACAAGGAACAATTTACATTGTCGCAACGCCCATCGGCAACCTTGGTGATATTTCTAAACGCGCCTTGGATACGCTAAATGAAGTCGATATTATTTTTGCAGAAGATACCCGAAATACTCGCAAACTCTTAACGCATTATGGCATTCAACAAAAATTATATAGCCTACATGAACACAACGAGGCTGAAAAAACTCAAGATATTATCCAGCTATTAAACCAAGGAAAAAACATAGCCCTTGTCAGTGATGCAGGAACACCATTGATTAGTGATCCAGGTTATCGCATGGTAAAAGAGGTCAGCAAACAAGGATATACAATCAGCCCAATTCCCGGAGCTTCTGCCATTATCACCGCACTCTCTATTGCAGGCCTGCCAACCGAACGCTTTACCTTTGAGGGGTTCTTGCCCTCCAAACCATCAGCAAGGCGAATGCTTTTAGAGCAAAACAAACAGGAAAAACGTACACAGGTTTACTATGAGTCCAGCCATCGCATCGTCAATAGTGTGAATGATATTTGTGAAATTTATGGTAAAAGTCGTGAGGTCGTACTGGCTAGGGAGCTAACAAAACTCTATGAAGATATTTTTCGCGGGACTTTAGAGCAGTTATGTGATTGGATTGTTGATAAGCCTGTACGACAAAAAGGTGAATTTGTACTGGTTTTACAGGGCTATATCGTTGAAAATAGTGACGATGAAAATGATATTTCCACGCATAAATTATTAAAAATATTGGTGGATGAATTACCTGTGAAACAAGCCGCAGGCTTAGCCGCTAAAATAACAGGGAAAGCCAAAAATACACTTTATAAGCAGGCTTTAGAAATCAAAAAATAACCATGTACGAAAATACAATCAACTGCCCACAATGCGGAAGTGCTTTACCGCTAAACTTTCGACATAGCAAACTACGGGTATGTGAGCATTGCGGCTCCACTATTTTTTTAGAAGACGATGTCGTCAAGCTCGCGGGCAAACAATCTGTACCATCCAAAGAACCTAGCCTATTGCAACTCCAGCAACCGTTTAGCTATAAAAATAATAATTACCTTCCCATAGGACACATCCGCTATGGTTATGGAAATGGCTTTTGGGATGAATGGTGGGTGATTGATAACAGCGGTACAGGGCTTTGGGTAAGCGTCGATGAAGGGGATTTTGCCTTTCAAAAATCAATAAAAGCACCCAAAAACATCAGCTTTGAATCCCTAACAATCGATAAAAAAATCAATAATTGGCTTGTGACGGAACGTGGTCATGCGATTTGTGATGGTTTTGAAGGGGAGTTACCAAGATTAGTCAATGAGACCGATGAATTTGATTATGTTGACCTTGCTAAAACAGGTGGGAAAATCATGAGCTTAGAGTTTTCAGAGCAAGGTATCCGAGCTTATCAAGGCTTTTGGGTTGACCCCTTTGATATTCAGGTGCAAGGATGAGCAAAGATAAGCTTGGCAGTATCCAATGTACCAGTTGTGGCGCACCACTTCGTTTACACGGTGGTGGTCATAAAATTCACAGCCTGACCTGCGACTATTGTGGTGCAGTGATGGATGTCCACGATGAATATAAAGTCCTTGCCAAATTTTCTGAACAACAAGCCCACTTTGATTCGCCATTGAAATTAGGTGCGCAAGGCAAACTTAAGGGAGTACAATTTACCGTCATCGGCATGATTGAATGGGCTGAAAACTATAATCGCTGGATTGACTATCAAATTTTTTCCCCCACACACGGCTATGCATGGCTGGTCTATGAGCTGGGGCATTGGGTATTTATGCGTCGTAGCCGCAATTTGCCAAGTAAAAGCCTTTGGTCGTTATATCTCAGAAGCCCTGTTGAGGTTAACGGACAAACCTTCCATTTTTACGAAAAGTATCAAGCTGAAATTACTTATGTGGTAGGAGAGTTAACATGGGTAGCCAAGGTTGGGGATAAAACAAACTTAGCTGAAGCGATTGATCCCCCTTATATTTTCTCAGCCGAACGCAACGATGCCGAAAGTGAATATTACTTTGGTGAATATATTGATGCGGATGTTATTCAATACGAATTTGGTGCAGATGAAAAATATCCACCCTCAAAGATGCATCCGCTTAAACCTTATCAATCTAAATATATCGAACCGATGGCAAAAGCTGCAAAGCCCTTCGCAATCTTTGCTTTTATCGTCACACTGTTTATTTGGATGTTTATGTCGGGTAGTTTTATTCCCAGTAAACTTATTAAGGCTGAAAATCTAAGTAATACTCAAATCCGTTCTGTCTATGAGTTTACTATCGATAAGCCTAAGCGATTGGTCATCCTAGAGCTTGATACAACAAAGGCATCAAGCTTGACTAATGCCACTGTGCAATATGTAAAGACAGGTAAAAATATTATTCATTTAGGAAAAAAACTTAGCAATGGGCAGTACAATATCCCGAAAACAATTACACGGGTAGAAGCTCAGTTTGTTGCTCCTTCAGCGGGAGTTTATACTTTGAGCTTTGTTGAAAATATTGCTTTAGTAGCTAATGCTAGTTTTACACCCCACGTTAAAGTAAAAATCAAACAAGGCTATATTAGCCCATATTATTTCACGCTTTTACTGTGTTTTAGCTTGCTTATTATCCTACTAGCATTTTATTTTCGCTGGTCATTTGAAGCAAAACGTTGGCATGCTGGAGGCGGCTTATGATTCGCTGGATGATGCTTGGCCTTGCCGCTTTAACCTTGCTCACTGCCACTCTAACTTACAATAATGTTGGCTTGCAAAAAGTAAAATATGAAGAACCCAGCATCCGCTCTGGTAGCCGAAGTAGTTATATTGGGGGCTATGGCGGTGGTTATAGCTCAGGCGGTTTTCGGGGCGGAAAGTAAATTCTAATCTATCAATAACAGACAATCATTATGACATCACAACTACATATCGAATACATCCTATCAACTCTCGTTTACGGCATACTAGGCTTTGTACTTTTTCTTGTTTCACTCTGGGCAATGGAAAAACTCACTCCATTCTCACTTAAAAAGAAAATCACAGAAGAAGGTAATATTGCCCTAGCGATTGTCGTTGCAGCGATAATTATCGCACTGGGCTTAATTTATTCTTCTGCCATCCAGTAAATTTACACTATGGATCAACATAAGCGATGGCAACAAGTCACGCTACTTTCAGCGACCTTTGTAATCGCAATTTGTGGTTTAGTTTATGAGCTACTGGTTAGTACACTCTCTAGCTATTTACTAGGCGACTCGGTTTATCAATTCTCCTTGGTCATTGGTCTATTTATGACCTCAATGGGGATTGGAGCATGGCTATCACGCTTTATAGATGGTGAATTAGCCAAACAATTTATCCGTTTACAATTATTAGTAGGCTTATTAGGTGGCTTATCCGCTCCACTATTATTTTTTGCCTTTGCCGTTATTGGTAACTATACCCCGCTCCTATTCATTGTTGTTATCTTGCTGGGTAGCTTATTGGGTATTGAAATTCCTTTAATAATTCGTATTTTAAAGGAGCATTTTCCCCTTAAAACCAATGTATCCAACGTATTTACTGCCGATTATATCGGTGCATTAATTGCCGCATTATTATTCCCTTTGGTATTAATGCCCCAGTTGGGCTTAATGCAGTCAGGACTATTTATTGGCACAATCAATGCGACTGTTGCTTTACTTGCCTTATTGGTTTTTCGTGATGAAATTACGCAAAGCCGAAGTCTATTCATCACCAATATTATCTTATTAACTGCCCTTCTATTTGGTTTCTTTGCCTCATCGTCATTTGTATCAACAATGGAAAATCGCTTATATCAAGATAAGGTTATTTATGCAGAAGATACAAAATACCAGCAACGAATCGTCTTAACAAACAGGGGTAAACGCCTGCGTTTTTATATCAATGGCGCGTTGCAATTTGATAGTTTTGATGAATATCGCTATCACGAATCCTTAATTCATCCTGTGATGAGTTTGGTAAAATCGCCTGAAAATATATTGATATTGGGCGGTGGTGATGGTCTAGCTGCAAGAGAATTACTAAAATATCCAGAAGTAAAAAAAATCACCTTAATTGATCTCGACCCTGCGGTAACACAACTTTTTAAAAACAAACCTAGCTTGCAAGAAATCAATCAAGGTTCACTCAATAACCCAAAAGTACACATCAAAAACCAAGATGCGTGGAAGTATTTAGAAGCCGATCAACAACTCTATGATGTAATTATCATCGACCTGCCAGACCCCAACAATATCAGCTTATCCCGCTTATATAGCAACGTATTTTATCAACTGGTCAAGCAACACCTATCACAAGCGGGTGCTATAGTGACTCAAGCTACCTCGCCTTTGTATTCACATAAAGCCTTCTGGTGTATCAATAAAACACTGCAACAAGCCAGTAAGGATGCAGAAACACAGGAAGATTGGTTTACTCTGCCCTATCATGTGCATGTCCCTAGCTTTGGGGAATGGGGATTTGTGCTTGCAACAAGGCATCGTTTGCAAACAAACCAAATTACCTTAAAACAACAAAATTATCGTTTTTTAGAACAAGACTCATTAGCTCAGCTATTTAGCTTTCCCAAAGACATGAATGAAGTGGATGTGGAGATCAACCAGCTATCCACCCACCCACTACTAAAATATTATGAAGATGGCTGGAAAAAGTGGTATCGGTAAATCCAAGTATAAGTAGGAGTGCATAATTAAGGAAACAGAATGATTAGGCTCGCATAAGTAGGAGGGCATAATTAATTTAACAATTTACTGGTCTATTTTCCGCTATTCAAGCCATTCTCTCAGTCGCGTAGCTCGGCTATGCTTCTTCGACAATAACTTGACTAGCAAAAAATATCCTTCGTAAATTTTGTTAAATTAATTATGCTCTCCTACTTAGACAAAGAAACCTTTGATTGTTTTGATGTAATGTCACTAAATAAAACAAAAATCACCGTTTGTCTTACTATTTTATTGGATTTTATCGACAAACATAGAGATACCTTCTTGTTTTTGTGATAATAACTCGTCTAGGACAAGCTCCTAGTTGTACATTACTATGGAACAACAAGCATGTCGCAATACACACTAAATATAACAAATGAGGAATCCACCACCATGGATGAAAATAGAAAAAAAGCACTCGCCGCTGCATTAGGTCAAATTGAACGACAATTTGGTAAAGGCACAGTCATGCGCATGGGTGATGGTAATGCTATCCGTAATGTTGAAACAGTATCAACCGGTTCCTTGACATTAGATATTGCCTTAGGTGCAGGCGGTGTACCCAAAGGACGTGTTATTGAAATTTATGGCCCTGAATCTTCAGGAAAAACCACACTAACGCTACATATTATCGCTGAAGTGCAAAAACAAGGCGGAACAGCCGCATTTATTGATGCTGAACACGCTCTTGATCCACAATACGCCAAGAAACTGGGCGTAGAAATTGATGATCTATTAATCTCTCAACCCGATACAGGCGAGCAAGCTTTAGAGGTCACAGATATGCTAACCCGCTCAGGTGCAGTTGATGTGATCGTTGTTGACTCCGTTGCTGCATTAACACCGAAAGCTGAAATTGAAGGTGACATGGGTGACTCACACATGGGCTTGCAAGCTCGATTAATGTCTCAAGCCTTGCGTAAGCTCACCGCAAATATCCAAAAATCAAACACATTGCTTATCTTCATCAACCAAATCCGTATGAAAATTGGCGTTATGTTTGGTAACCCTGAAACCACTACAGGCGGAAATGCACTCAAGTTCTATGCCTCCGTACGTATGGATATTCGCCGCATTGGTGCCTTGAAAAAAGGTGATGAAATCATCGGTAACCACACTCGTGTTAAAGTGGTTAAAAACAAAATTGCACCACCATTTAAACAAGCTGAATTTGAGATTCTCTACGGCGAAGGTATTTCACACGAAGGTGAACTGGTTGACCTAGGTGTAAAAGAAGGATTAATAGGTAAGGCAGGTTCTTGGTATAGCTACAATGATGCAAAAATCGGGCAGGGCAAAGACAATGCTCGTCAGTATCTAAAAGACAACCCAGAAATTGCCGATGAAATTGAAAACGCAATACGTGCAAAATTCTTACCTAGTGAGGAAGAATCCACAGAAACAACAGAAGACGAATAGACACAGCAAATTTAGAAAATACAAAGGCAGCACCAACAACCCTGCTGCCTTTGTATTTTTACACCCGTCATGCATACCAATACCCCAGACGATAGAACACAATGCCTTCAAGCTGCTATTCGCCTACTTTCTCGGCGTGAACACTCTCGCAAAGAGCTTGCCAATAAGCTTCGTAGTAAAACCTATTTTGAAAACACCTATATCGATGAAATACTCGATGAGTTAGAAAGCTCAAACTATCTGGATGATCAACGCTTTACGGAAAGCTTTGTTCGTTATCGAATTTCACGGGGTCAAGGTCCTCAAAAGATACAGCATGAGCTTTCTCAAAAAGGCGTTAATTACACTTTAATTGAACAAGCCATACAAAAAGCAGATGTAGATTGGCTAGATTTAGCAAAACAGCAACGCGAAAAGCGTTTTGGTGTAGAATTCCCCAATGATTATAAAGAACAAGCAAAACAATCACGTTTTTTAGCAGGACGTGGTTTTTTTAGTGATACCATACGCAGCATTTTTAATAATTAACTGATATTACGCACTGTTT
>JALVRY010000487.1 GCA_027024625.1 Thiotrichaceae bacterium | reverse complement strand
GCATTACACCGTCTATGCGATAGCGAATGGTGAGGTGGTCTTCAAATGGCTCGACGTGTATATCCGATGCTCGGCTACTCATCGCCCCAGTCATAATTTGGTTAACTAAGCGGATAACAGGAGCTTCACTAGCCATGTCTTTTAGATGTTCAATGTTATCTAAATCGTTGTCATTGCTGGTGATTTCAAAATCCATGTCCTCACCGCCTTCTTTGCCTTCATTGGCGTATAGGCGTTCGATATTGGATTTTATTTCAGATGGTAACCCCAATAATGGACGAATCCGCTTACCTGTTGCCATCTCCAAGGCATTCATGGTGAATTGATCTTGCGGTGTTACCATCGCAACGGTTAACTCAATACCTTCAGGTGTCTCCGTTTCGTAAAGTGGGACTAACTCAACAGCTCGCATATAATTGACAGCGATGCCTGTATCTTCTACAGGCATGGAAGGATAGTCCTTAGTGAGTGCCAATTTGACCCCAAGATAGCGGGAAAGCACAACAGCGAGTTCTTGTTCGGTAATCATACCAAGGTGAACTAGCAGGCTTCCGAGAGGTTGATCGGTTTCTTTTTGGGCGCGCAAGGCTCGTTCTAATTCAGCTTGGGTAATCTTCCCTTTCTGAACCAGTAGTTGACCTAGCATAACGATGTTATTTTCGGTGGCTTTGGCAGCTTCCATTATTTTTCTTCTTGTTATTATTTTTAGTCTTAAATATTGCCCACTTCATCATCACTTTAGAGAGTTTATAGGCGTTTTATTGTCTCTTATAACACAAGGATGAATAGAGAAGCATTTTAACAATAATAAATTTATACTGCATTAATATTGCTTATAATTAATAAATTAAAAGTGACAAGGAATGTACGTCGACGAAGGGAAGCGTAACAATGAAATACTATCTTATTATTTCATTGCTGTTTTTACTCACTTCAGGTGTAAGAGCAGCGAATGATGATCCACAGATAAGTGATAATAATGTGCTGGTGCTAGATGCCTCCAGCAGTATGCAAGGCAAGCGGGATGCTAAATCAAAAATAGACCTGTTAAAAGATGCCATACCCGATTTTATTGAACAGTGGCCAGATGATAAAAACTTAACGGTACTTGCCTTTGGACAAGGACAAAGCAAAAGCTGTAAACGTATCGATACACTCAATACAGAAGTCTTGCTGGATAAAGAAGAGTTAATCGATAAGATCAGCCAGCTGAAAGCCCGTGGTGCATCGCCCATGTTATCCGCCATCTACAAAGCGGAACGCCAGTTAAAAGAACGCAAAGGTAATATTATTTTAGTCTCCGATGGTGGCGATACCTGCCGTAAAGGGGTGTCTGTTTGTAAAGCAATGCAGCGTATGAAATCCAATCACCCAGACTTATATGTACATGTGGTTGATATGGAAGGTGATAATAAAACACTGCAATGTATTGCCGAAGCAACAGGTGGGCAGTACAAAAGTATTGATGATTTAAAAGCACTTAGCACAGCATTATTCCCACAAGATACTGATAATATTGATGAAAATGGTAACTATATTCAACATACAGGTAAGCTAATCCTGAAAAGTATTGATGAGCGTGGTGGCAAAAAACTCCCTGCATCCTACATTATTTACTCTGATGAAGGCACACACATCGCCAGTTATACTGCACAAAAAGAAGTGGAAAAGACGTTGCCTGTTGGTGTGTATACCATAACCTCAATCTACAATTTGTTTAGGCAAGAAGTTAAACTAAAAATTAGCCGCGATAAAATGGTAGATCAAACCTTTATATTAGGAACATCGGGAACAATAAATCTCAGCTCAAAGTATCGAGGTAGACCCACCAGTATCCTATATACCATCTACAATGAAAAGGGCTTTGAATTAGTCTCTACTATGACAGACAAACCTTTCAAACAACAGCTACCCATTGGTACATATAAAATAGAAGCCAAGCATGATGGAGATATTAAAAAAATAAATATCAAAGTCAAAAATGGCATGGATAAAAATATAATGCTAAGGTTTTGATCAGTATCCGTAATATGCAGAGTGATTTGTATAAGTAGGATGGCATAATTAATTTAACAATTTACTGGTCTATTTCTCGCTATTCAAGCCATTCTCTCAGTCGCGTAGCACGGCTATGCTTCTTCGGCAGTAACTTGACTAGTAAAAAATACCCTTCGTAAATTTTGTTAAATTAATTATGCTTTCCTACTTATGTTTTGTGAAAACAAAATTACAAAATGATACAAAGCATCCTGCATCTGTGGTGTAACATATAATCTTTCTAGTTCAGTATCTACGAAATGGTTATTAGTTTCGATTATAGCATATAGTTGATATGATCAACTATATGCTATAAAGTATGCGAACTAGTAAAATAAAATATTGTCTACCGTCACCATGGTGTTAACTCTTGGCTTATAATTAAATAATGAATATTCAACTCGGGGTAAAATCTCAAGCACTTTCAAAATTGATGATTTTGGTATTTTGTCTGCTTTGGGCGGGGGGCATTTTCGCGGATGATAAAGCCGAAAAGAAAGTCATTGTTGTTACAGTAAAGCCTCTATCAGAATTGGTTGTAAACCAGCATAGTAGCGTGCCTGCCAGTGTTATCGGTATTAATCAGCCCATATTGAGTTCGCAAATTTCCGCATTGGTTAACAAGATTAATGTTGATACAGGTGATTATGTTAAAAAAGGTAGTGTGTTGGTTGAGCTAGATTGTCGTGATTATCAACATGCATTACAGCAATCAAGAGCTTCTTTATTGTCTCGAAAAGCACAAGCGGCTTTTGCAGATAAAACCTATAAACGTAATAAACGCTTGATTAAGCAATCAACAATTCCTCAAAACTCTTTGGATCAGTCTGAGGCAGATCATCTAGCTATTCAGGCGGATTTAAGTGCATTGCAGTCTCAATTGAAACGAGCCGAACTGACGGTTGAGCGTTGTCGTATCACTGCTCCATTTTCGGGGCAGATTATTAAGCGTATGGTGCAAAAGGGGCAACTTGTATCACCTGCCACTCCTTTGCTTGAGTTACTAGAAACCTCAAATTTACAGGTGTCAGCAGAGTTATCACATGAGCAAGTCAAAGGGGTTAAACGTGCGGCTCAAGTCATGTTTAAAGCCAATGGTGTCGAGACTAAATTAACGCTACATAAAGTAGTTGACTTGATAAAAGAAAATACTCGCACGCAGGAGGTACGCTTTAAATTAGCAGAAAAAAATGCCTTGGTTGTGGGCACTGCGGGACGAGTCATTTGGAAAGATACTCAAGCAAAACTGCCTGCTAATTATGTGTCCTTACGTGATGGGAAGTTGGGTGTATTAATTCTGCAAGCTGATAAGAAAACTGTGCAGTTTGTAGCCCTTACTGGAACGCAAGAAGGGCAAGCAGCAGATATTGATTTGCCGTTGGATACCTTGATTATTGATAACGGACGAATCAATGTGAAAGATAAGCAAGTGGTTGATGTAAAATAATGTATAAAAAACTACTTGAAAATCATGTTTTATCAACACTCAGTTTTGTGTTGGTATTGGTCATTGGAGCACTTTCCTATAATAGTCTGCCGCGACAGCAAGACCCAACGATTAATTTTAACTGGATTGCCGTATTCACAACACTACCCGGCGCAAGTGCGGAAGATGTTGAAAAGCGTGTGACTGATCCGCTTGAAGATGCGATTCGTAGTATTTCTGATTTGCGTTTTGTATCAAGCAATAGCCGCGAAAATGTTTCTAGTTTATTGATTCGATTTAATGATATTGACGATACGCTTTTTGATAAGCGAGTGACGGATTTACGACGTAAAATTGAGAGTGTCAAAGATACTTTACCCGATGAGGTTATTGATCCATTGGTGATGGAATTGACTTCATCAAATGCTTTTCCTGCGGCATTAATCGCAGTAACAGGGCAGGCGGACGATGAGAACTTACGTTTTAATACCAAGAATATCCGCAAAGATTTGCAGCAAATCAAAGGTGTTCACCGAGTTGATGCGGTTGGCTTAGATGATCCTGAAATTCAAGTAAAGTTTGATACTGCAGCATTGGAACGATTGCATATATCGCCAACACTGTTGAGTGATTCTTTGCGAGCATGGTATCAAGATATTTCAGCGGGTAAGTTAAATATACAAGGGCAAAGTTGGTTAGTGCGTATGGTCGGTAAAGACCGTGATCCTGCTGTTCTGGGTAACTTACCGATTCAAGGGGTGGACGGTGAGGTTGATCTATCTCGCCTTGCAAGCATACAGCGTACGCGTGAAAAATCGACACAAGATGTAAGAATTGAAGGAAATCCAGCTATTTTGCTTTCTATTTTGAAACAAGATAATACCAATGTGCTGGAGTTGGTTGATCGTCTGAAAGCCTATATTAAGGATAAAAACCAGTTTAGCACTAGCTCTGGTGTGAAATTAATGCTGGTGGATGATCAGACGATTCCAACGCGTGAAGCCATCAGTGTTATGCAAAAAAATGCATTGATTGGTTTATTAATGGTATTGGTTGTTGCGTGGATTTTCTTGGGTAGTCGTATTTCATTTTTAACGGCGATTGGTATTCCTTTCATACTGGCGGGCACATTTTGGGTGGTTGCCAGTATAGGTCAAACATTAAATGTCAGTATTTTGCTAGCGGTAGTGATTGTGCTAGGAATGCTAGTTGATGATGCGGTTGTCGTGGTTGAGGCTATCTATTACCGAATGCAACGAGGTATGGATGGAATTACAGCCTCTATTGATGCTTTAAAAGAAGTGGCAATGCCTGTTACAACGGCTGTATTGACGACAATGGCAGCGTTTCTCCCCTTGATGTTATTACCCGGTATTTTGGGTAAATTCATGCAAGTTATCCCGATTGTGGTAACAGTGGCACTGGGGATTAGTCTGGTTGAAGCCTTTTGGATGTTGCCTTCGCACATCAGCATGATGAAAAATAATTTTGACCAGCCATCACGTATCCAAAAAATACGAGAAAAAATGACGCACTGGATTCAAATTAAATATTCACGTTTACTGATTAAAGTGTTGCGTTATCCAAAGCTCACATTGGGAGTAATTTTCTTGAGCTTTATTATGGCTTTCGGTGTGATTGGTGCGGGCTTAATCAAGATGGATTTCTTTGCTTCCGATGCTTTGCGAATCTTCTATGTGAATATCGAAATGCCCAGTGTAACACCAATGGCAGAGAGCTTGAAAAAAGCGGAAGAGGTTGAGGCAAGAATACGTAAGTATCTTAAGCCAAAAGATGCACGTTCAATTGCATCCTATGCAGGCCTAATGTTTACCGATACTGAACCAGTGTATGGTGAGCGTTATGCTCAGGTAGTAGTGAGTTTGAACTCGGTCTCATCGGGATCACGGGCAGTTTCCACAATTATTAATGAAATGCGTGATGATGTGGAATCAGTAACCGGTGCTGATAATATTTTCTTTTTAGAGCTAACGGGTGGGCCACCTGCGGAGAAAGCAGTCAATGTAAAAGTGCGTGGCGATGACTATGCTAAGGTGGTCGAGGCTACGGATAAACTCAAAGAAATACTGCACGGTATCGGAGGCTTAAAAAATATTAATGATGATTCTACGCCACCTCGTAAAGAACTAAGGTTAACGCTCAAGCCTGATGCAATCCGTCGAGCCGGAATTAATTCAAATGAAATTACTCGAGTTCTACGTTTATTGGTGGATGGTGAAGTCGTCGCAGATTTGCAAGATAATGGTGAAAAGGTTCAGGTGCGGGTAAAAGCGAATCATCCTAATTTGATGCAGGTGACTGATTTGTTGCAATTTACTATTCCTAGTCCAAAGGGGGGAAGTGTACCGCTGAGTGAATTGGTTGAGCAGGTACAAACGAACTCATTGGGGAATATTCGCCACTATAATTTTCGTCGGACAATTTCACTTTCTGCTAATTTAAAGAAACATACAAAAGCGGCGGGATTTTGGGAGTGTCGCGGTGATGATATTGACTACAGCAAATGTGACTTAGACGCGGTTGCGGCAAATAAATTACTGCTGGAAGAATGGGATAAGGTAAAGCTGGATTACCCTAGTATCGACCTTAATTTTTCGGGACAGTTAGATGACATTAAAGAAAGTCTAGGTCAAATGGGGGTGCTGTTTATCATGGGTGTGGGATTAATGTACTTGATTATGGGAACGCAATTTAAAAGCTTTTTTCAGCCCATTATGATACTGACCACTGTACCAATGGCGTTTACGGGAGTTATCTTTGGTTTATTGCTAACACGGAATCCTATGAGCCTTTATACGCTATACGGTATAGTTGCTTTGGCTGGAATTGCGGTTAATGCTGCTATTGTGCTGATCTCTGCGGCAAATGATCGTCGAGATGCGGGTATGAGTGTAACGCATGCGACAATCTATGCAGCTCGTCGCCGTGTTATTCCTATTATTATTACCTCTTTTACCACTATCGCAGGGCTATTTTCACTAGCTACAGGGATAGGTGGAGAATCCCTACTTTGGGGACCTGTTGCAACAGCGATTGTTTGGGGTGTTGGTTTTTCTACCGTACTGACTTTAATTGCAATACCGACTTTGTACCGGATTTCGATGCGGGGTAAGAAGCCTAGGAGGCTGTCTGAAAATAGAACAAGCTACTGCAAATCTGCCTGATTGCACCTATTTCCCGTTCAAATTCGTCAAAGGGAACAACCATTCTCCTTATTTGAACGAAAAATAGGCACTAATCAGCCAAATTTTCGCTACGCTTGCTATTCTCAGGCAGCCACCTAGGCTAATAATTAATCATCCATGAAAGTAATATTGCATCAGTATTTTCTATTTCTTTTCATGGTAAGTATTCATTATTCTAAAATTGGTTAAAAAATAATCATAATTAGAGGTGAATACGCATGGACTATAAAACATATTGGCTGTTAGCTATTCCTTTGGTTTTTTCATCTCTATCACAGGCGTCTTTTTCATCAGAAAATGCTCAACAATTGCCCAGTATAAAGCTTACTCAGTCTGGCGAGAATCAGTTGGAGCAAGAGATTATCGATGTTATTGCAGAACAAATTAGCGAGACAGAAGACCCTAGCCATACCAAGCGTGCTTTGGAAAAAAATAATGTAGCGTTTAGAAATAAGATGCAGTCGGTGGTTGCAGATGCTGTTGAAGCAAGAAAAAAGACAAAGTCGCTTATTCGCGAGAGAGTAATAAAGCAAAATACAGTTGCTAAAAATAAAAAGAATGATAAAACGGGGTGGTTATATATTGGACAGTTTTCAAATAATCACTGGTTAGAAAAGACATTGCAACTGGGTAACACATTACCGCAGGTGGGGGAAGAATATAAAATTATTGCTTCTGTTAATGTGCGGAGTGCTCCCCCTTCTAAAAGAAAAATGTCGGATGTGATAAAAACGCTAAGCTCGAAAAATAGTGTTCAGTTAGTAAAGCTACGCCGCTCTGGAAAACAGGGGCACTACTGGGCTGAAATTACGTGGTAGTTGCCGTAAAGTCCATTTGTTGAGTGGGGTTTTCGAGTTTAGTTTGCACGATTCATAATACATTTTTCTAGATTAGCAAGCTGATTTTCAATACTGGCATTAACAATACCTAGTTCAGATTCGAGTATGCAGTCGTTTTTATTGAGCTTTTCTTCAGGGCGTATATCAATATAGTCGGCTTGTTGTTCAAGGCGATTTAGTCTTTCTAATAATGCTGGAGCAATACTAGGGTTGACCCTTACGGTTACCTTTTCTCTCTGGCAAATCAGCTTTAGCCCGCTTTTAACTGCATGATATACACGTTCTTCATCAGAATATTCTGAAATGATTTTTTGAACTGATGACATTACAAGTTTTGCGATATTATTTTCCATGCTTTCCAGATGTTGGATAGATGCATGTGCGGTTTCTAATATGTATTTTGTTTTTTCGGCATTAATTTTCTCTGCAATTTCATGCATGGATTTTTCCATCATGCCGGTGAGTGCTGCTGTCGCCTCTGCTTCCTGTTTTTTTGCTTTTTCTTCAGTGGCTTTCAGCAATTCTTTTGATTCAACAAAGGCTGCATAATCT
>JALVRY010000486.1 GCA_027024625.1 Thiotrichaceae bacterium | reverse complement strand
CAACTTGATCAAGCAACTTAGAAAACGACGAAAACATTCCATGTAGATCGCCAACAACAAAATCACGACCCTTACGATTTTTTGTAAAATATTTAAACGGTGAGTATTCCATATTTGACCATTATATACCTACAGAGAGCTTTATTCCTCCCCACAAAGCAGTATTATCATATTTTCACAAATAACACAGCATCCCCATGAATAAAAAAGAGCTTGTTGAACTACTACCAGAGTTACAAGTATTTCTTAAAACATTAAGCATATTTTCAATTGCATTTATTAGCAGCGTTATAGGTAGCTATTTTATTGCATGGTGGCTTTGGTCAGAGAATTTAATAACAGCATCCTTTATTTTAGCAAGCACCACTTTTATCGCCTTTTACCTAATACAAGCACGACTTATTACATTGACTTGCTTATACCTAAAACAGGATTCACGCTACAGTAAAATGGTTCATTTTATTCAGCAAAACTTAAAAACAAAACCGGAAAAAGAATTTATAAAGCAACTTGAAAAAGCGATCACTGTCGTTAGCAGCTCAAACTAACTTGAACCCGTGATTTCAATGTGGATTCAGATTTAAACTCGCTTTATCTCTGATGTTATTAAAAACAGCCAAGCAACAATAAAACTGAGACCTCCGAATGGTGTTACAAATGCAAACTGTTTTATTCCAGTCAGAACATAAACATAAAGACTACCAGAAAACAGAATAATACCTACAATAAAAGACCAACCAGACAGTCGTAGTAACAACGAATTACCTGAACGAGATAATAAGCCCACAATGAGCAAAGCCAGCACATGATAAAATTGATATTCAACCGCAGTATGATAAGTCTTCATCATTTTTTCAGTAAAATTATGCTCAAGAACATGAGCACCAAAAGCACCAATCACAACAGTTAAAGCACCCAAAAACCCAGCAACTAACACAAAATTTATTTTCATAAGCCTCTCAATATGACAACAAATACAAGACAAGTGTACCGCAGCATACTCAAAAGCCTCACTTTCATAGGGCTTATTGTTCTTGCTTTTTTCATGATTCGCTCAGCTGTGCAGCCTCCAAATTACCAAACCAAACAAACAGCAAAACCGATTACCATCGACATTTCTGATATACAAGAAGGCCAGATAAAAATAATACGATGGGATGATAAAGATATTGGCATCCTTTATAGAACAAAAGAAATGCAAAAGCTCCTTCCAAAACAAACAATAGACAAGCGTTATTTTGTATTTATTAATTCAGGAGGTGATATTAATTGCCCTTTAAACATTGACGCAAGCACAAAAATACATCTTAAAGATATTTGTTCAGGCTACCGATATGATGGCTCTGGCAAAGTCATTAAAACAAATTCTAGAGTTCATAATTTAATCATTCCACCACACCATTTTATTCAGGGCAACAAAATGATCATTGGTGAATAAGCTTAAATTTATGAACTTAATCATGATAATTAATACTAATACCCTACTTATAAATATTATAGGAATTACCAATATGTTTAAAAAAATCATTCTAGCAACGGCAGTTGCTGTAGCAGTTTCGGGCTGTGCTACAGATGGCACAATGACACGATCTGAAAAAGGAGCACTCATTGGCGGGCTTGCAGGTGCAGTCATCGGAAAAAGTACAAGCAATCACGATGGGAAACGTGCTGTTATCGGTGGAGCAGTCGGTGCTGCAATCGGCGCAGGTATTGGCAGCTATATGGACAAACAAGAAGCTGAGTTACGTAAACAAACTCAAGGCACAGGTATTGAAGTTGAGCGCCACGGTAATGACATCGTTCTTAACATGCCTGATAACATTACTTTTGACACAAACAGTTCTCAGATTAAACCTCGTGCTTATACACCACTCAACAATCTAGCATCAACACTCTCTCAATTTGATCAAACACGCATCATCATTGCAGGCCACACTGATAGCCGAGGTAGCGATAGTTATAACCAACGCCTATCAGAAAGACGTGCTTATAGCGTTAGAAATTATTTAATTGATCAAGGCGTTGGCGCTCAGCGAATGAGAGCAATTGGATATGGCGAAAGTCGCCCTGTTGCAAGTAATGACACAGAGTACGGCAGAGCAAAAAATCGCCGTGTTGAAATCACACTTCAAGCAATTCAGCAGTAGGGTAGTTAGTGGCAAGGCATAAGTTCTTGCCACTGATTATAGATAAGAATTCAGCAACAATAATAAACAAGCATTAAACATTAAAACGAAAATGAACCACATCACCTTCCACCAGAAGATAATCTTTACCTTCTAAACGCCACTTACCCGCATCTTTTGCACCTTGCTCGCCATTACATTCAATAAAGTCATCATAAGCGATAACTTCGGCACGAATAAATCCTTTTTCAAAATCTGTATGAATTTTACCTGCACCATTGGGAGCAGTAGCACCTTTGTGCACAGTCCATGCACGAACTTCTTTTACACCAGCAGTAAAAAATGTTTGCAAGTTTAATAGCTGATAGCCCGCACGAATCACTCGGTTTAGACCTGGCTCATTCAAACCCATATCTGCCAAAAACTCATCCCGTTCATCATCTTCAAGTTGGGACATTTCAGCTTCCATTGATGCACATACCGCCACGACTTCAGCATTTTCTGCTACAGCGGCTTCTCTTACCGCATCAAGATAGGGATTATTTTCAAAACCATCATCACTAACATTTGCAACAAAAAGTATAGGTTTCACCGTAATTAAACGCAGCTCTTTCAACCAAGGCTCTTGCATTTCAGATACATCAAAGGATCGAGCCGACTTACCTTCACCTAGATGCTCATAGAGAGCTTCATAAAACTCTTTTTGGGCAATAGCGTCTTTATTACCCGATTTTGCAAATTTACTAACTCGCTTTACCGCTTTCTCTACAGTCTCCAAGTCAGCCAAACCTAACTCGGTATTAATAATTTCAATATCAGAAACAGGATCAATTTTACCCGCTACATGCACAATATCATCATCATCAAAACAACGAACCACCTGTGCAATCGCATCTGTTTCACGAATATGCCCAAGGAATTGGTTTCCTAGACCTTCTCCTTTTGAGGCACCTTCCACCAAACCCGCAATGTCAACAAACTCCATTGTTGTAGGCAATACACGCTCAGGATTTACAACTTTTTCTAATTCTTTAAGGCGCAAATCTGGTACAGGAACAATGCCAACATTTGGCTCAATCGTACAAAATGGATAGTTTTCAGCTTGAATTCCAGCCTTTGTTAAAGCATTGAATAATGTCGATTTTCCTACGTTGGGTAAACCAACAATTCCACATTTGAATCCCATTTTATACTCTCTATTATTTCTTGCTATGTAGATGATTCATCGCCTTTTGCGCATCACCTTTCACCATTAAATTTAAGCTTTCCATTGCTGTATCAATGGAGCGCTCAATATCAATACTGTCATCACGAGATGGAGTTGATAACACATAATCAATCACTTTATTTCGATCACCAGGATGGCCTACGCCAATTCTCAATCGCCAAAAATCTTTTCCTAGGTGAGCAACAATATCTCGCAAACCATTATGCCCACCATGTCCACCTGCGCATTTCCAGCGTGCATCACCCGCAGGAATATCTAGCTCATCATGAGCCACTAAAATTTCATTCACAGGAATTTTATAAAACTTAGCAATCGCAGCAACAGATTGCCCGCTACGATTCATAAATGTCGTTGGTTTCAATAGCCAAACAGCATTTCCGTCGATAGATACACGACAAGCTTCGCCAAAAAACTTACTTTCAGAACGAAATAACACGCCTTGTTGGCGTGCTATTTCATCAACAAACCAGAAGCCTGCATTATGGCGTGTTGCCTCATACTTAGCCCCTGGATTTCCCAAACCGACAATTAGCCGAATTGGATTTTTCTCACTGGACATAAAACCAATTAAACTCGTTTAAAGTCCGCATGCATTGCAAAGTTCTTTACTGGATGACGTTGTAAATCACAAATCGTTACTGTCTCAGTTTTTCCATCATCAAAAGACAATGTAATCTCTGACGCAAAAAAGTCATTATCCAATAAAAAACGCTCGATCTCATTCTGTCTTAATGTAATAGACACTGCATCCTGACCAGCACCATAAACAACAGCGGGGATACCTTTTACATATGAGGTTTTTTCGTTCCCCTCTTCATCTTTCTTTGTGATTTCGAACATATCCGTACGACGTAGGCGGCGGCTCGCACCCTTCCCTAACTCTGTACGCACTTCTACATTTAATACATATTCTGACATGGTCAGTCTCCATTTTATAAACAAGAAAAGAGCCATCGGCTCTTTTCATAAATTGCTATCAAACCGCGACCAGATTGATAACGTGAAATTTTAAGGGGATTATAAGCCAGCAAATAATTCGCTAACCGATTCCTCATGGCTAATTCGTAATATCGTCTTAGCAAGTAAGCTTGACACTGAAAGCTGGCGGATTCTATCACACTTTTCAGCATTTTCACTCAAAGGGATTGTATTTGTTACGACAACTTCATCCAAATCTGAATTTTCGATATTAGAAATTGCATTACCAGAAAAAACTGCATGTGTTGCATATGCTGTAACGCTAGTTGCTCCTTGTTCTTTCAACGCACTTGCTGCATTGCATAGCGTTCCCGCTGTATCAACCAAATCATCAACAATAACGCAGGCCTTACCCGCAATATCACCAATGATATTCATCACTTCGGCCTTATTAGGTTCTGGACGACGCTTATCGATAATTGCTAAGTTAGTGTCATCACCTAAACCTTTAGCAACTGCTCTTGCGCGTACAACACCACCAACATCAGGAGAAACAACGGTTAAATTCTCATAATTTTTTTCAATAATATCACCAAGCAACACACCTGAAGCATAGATATTATCAACAGGCACATCGAAGAAGCCTTGCACCTGCTCCGAATGCAAATCAACAATAAGCACACGATCTACATGCACATGTGAAATCATTTCAGCAATCACTTTCGCCGATATAGGCACGCGTCGCGAGCGTACACGACGGTCTTGCCGTGCATAACCATAATAAGGGATAACTGCCGTAATTTTACCCGCAGACGAGCGGTATAATGCGTCAGCAATAATTAATAGCTCAACAAGATTATCATTAGTGGGAGCACAAGTAGGCTGAATAATGAAAGTATCACGTCCTCGGACATTTTCCATTACTTCGACATGGGTTTCCCCATCACTAAAACGACCTACATCAATTTTGCCGAGAGTTAGACCAAGATGGTCAACGACATCACTTGCGAGTTTGGGATTCGCGTTTCCCGCAAAAACCATCATACTGTCATCCGACATGACTAATTCTCAATGAATTCAGGAAAATTGAAAATGGCAGGGCCGGTAGGACTCGAACCTACGAATAACGGGATCAAAACCCGGTGCCTTACCACTTGGCGACGGCCCTATAGAAGAATTTTCAAGAGTGCGAATCATACACTGTTCAGCGCAACTTTCAAGGGGGAAATGCATTTTCCTTTTGCAACAAAACCTTTCCATTGCTTAGGGAGCTTTTCTAATACATTAACTGCTTCATTTTCTTCAGGAAATGAAGCAAAAATACAACTTCCTGACCCAGTTAGCTTTGACTCTGCAAACTGAGATAGCCAGTTTAACGCATCATCCACTTCTGAGTAGCTTTTCCTGACAAGAGGTTCAAAAACATTCATCGACTGCCCCCCTAGGAAGTGCGACATTTTGATAGGTTTGCAGTTTCGTGTCAATCCTTGCTCAGAAAAAATATTTTCGGTGGAAATATGCACATCAGGACGAACCACAAGAAACCAAGGCTCTGGCAAATCGACAGATTTAATCTTCTCACCAACGCCTTCTGCCCATGCTGCATGACCATGCACAAAGATAGGAACATCTGCCCCTAATTGTAAGCCCAAAGCGGCTAACTCATTATCACTTAGTTGACACCCCCACAAAGTATTTAAGCCTTGTAGCACTGTCGCCGCATCCGAGCTACCACCGCCTAAACCACCACCCATTGGAAGTTTTTTAGAAACTGATATATCTACTCCGTAATTTACGCCCACATGATTTTTTAGCAGCTTCGCGGCTTTAATGACTAAATCATCTTGCTCAGGAATACCTTCTATATCATTCGTTCTTCTGATAACACCATCACCGCGAACATTCAGATGAATTTCATCTGAGTAGTCTAAAAATTGAAAAAGTGTTTGTAGCAAGTGATAGCCATCCTCCCTTCTGCCTGTAATATGCAGAAATAAATTCAGCTTTGCGGGGGCGGGCAGTGTTAGCTCTTGCATACCGTTTAGTATCGAACTTTCCAGTCTTTAGCGATAACCTTAATGCGTGTGCTATCGGTAATGTGCTGCAATATAATTTTTGAAGGTAGCGCACCCACTCCTGCTGTCTCATAGGATGGATAGTCAACACGCCATCCTGCTTGTAGCAATGTTACTGGACGACCATAGGCATCCAATGTGACTTTTGCCGCAGGATAGTCAGGTGAACTAACACCCAGCACCCAAGACTTCATACCTTTAAGTGGCAAAGCAACACCTAATTGACGCTTAACTAAATTCTCCGCATTGCTGTCTCTGTAAACTTTTCCATCCTGTGCTTTCAGCATAACGCTTTGTGGCGTGCTTTTAATATAGGCCAACACACTATCCGTCAAAGGATGTTTAATATTCATTTCATAATCATCACCTTGACGCTGTAACCATGAGAGTCTAAATGGCCAATTTTCACTCTTATACCGTACAGAAGCTTTTCCTTGTAATCGCCACTCCCTCATTTTGCTAAATTTAGCCTGACGTTGTTGCCAAGCAGCATCTTTATTGGCAGGTTTCTGCACAACATTCCCTTTGTCAGGCTGTGTACTACAACTTGCAAGTAACAAAGAGAAAGCCAAAAGTTGAAAATAAACAATCCATTTTTTCATTTTTTTATCCTTATAATTTTATCGAGTGGGAGTAGTAAGGGCTTATCTGCAAACGCAATAATTATTAAAAACCAAGTTTTCAAACAGCCTTCTGAAAGGCTGTTTGAAAATATAAGACATAGAGAGGGAAAAATCCTAATTAGTGCCTAAATCAGCTAACTTTTTTTGAACAGAAATGAGATTTTCATCATTTGCATGTTTTTTTAGCATCTCAGTTAATAGTTTTTGTGCTTCTGTCACTTTGCCACGCTTAAATAAAACCTCTATCAAGTGACTAGCAACCTCTGGATCCGGTAAACCTTTATAGGCTTTTCTTAGCTGCTCCTCTGCCGCTTCTAAATTGCCACTGCGATATTCGATCCAACCCATGCTATCTATAATAGCAGGATCATCAGGACGCAGTTTTAAGGCTTTAGAAATATATTTCTTTGCTTCATCATAACGCTTTGTATAAACAGCTAATGAATAACCTAGAGCATTCAATGCTGTAACATTATCGGGTGTACTGCTAAGAATCTGTTTTAAATCTTTTTCTGCATTTTTTATATCACCCATCTGACTATAGACCAAAGAACGAGAATAGAGACCATCAAAATCATCTGGCTTTAGATCAAGTATTTTTTTATACGACTTTAAAGCATCATCATACATTTTCTTCTGATATAAAATTTGTCCCTCAACTAACAATAAAGAAATAATTTCCTCATCATCATCTGAGTTATCAATACGTCCTTGTAAATACTTTTTAGCAGCTGCCAAACCTTCTTTCTCTAGGATTAGCTTAGTTTTACTAATTTCAGCTTCTTGATAAAATTCTGTATCTTCAGCTTTGCTATAAGCCGCTAAAGCCCCAGTATAATCGCCCTGCTCTGCATAAATTTTCCCTAAAAAATACTGAGCCTCATCGGATTTCTTCGTATTTGGCAATTTAGCTAATTTTTCAAATAGAGGCTGTGCATCTGAAAAATTCTTCATATCAAAGTACAACAAACCCAAAGTATAAAGAATATCAACATTATCAGGGTGGTTCTTATAGAGTGTATTAAATACCTTCCGAGCCTCCTCATACTTTTCAGCTAAAATAAGTAAACGAGCATATTCCAACTTTAAGTCTGCA
>JALVRY010000485.1 GCA_027024625.1 Thiotrichaceae bacterium | reverse complement strand
CCCTGCCACAAAAGATTGATCTGTAAGAAAACCACCAATTTGCCGATTTCGATAAGATGCTGATTTAAGCTTATCTACAATATAGCTTGTTGTAATCTCTGCACTTAAAACATCCAAACCCAGTTTCTTGATAAAAGGATGCTCAGATATTTCATCTGCACGTAGCACCTCTATTTCAGATGCACTATAGAGCAGCGCCCATTGATCTTTAGTGTAAATTCCTAAACGCAACTGCCTTGTCGTAGCAGGTACTTGATTAGCAGGGCAACAAATCCATCGTCCATAAAGTTGGTTATGACTATAAATTGCAAACCCATTATCAAAGCACGTTACCATCGCCTTGCCGTAGGTCTCTATCTTTATCACCTTGCTACCTGAAAATTTAGGTTCCCAAGCTTTAAGATGAGGCAAGCCAAATTCTATTTTTAATATAGTTTGATTACTAATCGCACGCTCCACCTTGTCAGCCGCTCGACGAATTTCTGGCCCCTCTGGCATATTATGCTCCTTAGCTTAAAAGAATCTGAAGCAAGTTTATCTGGATAGCGGGTTAAAGCTGTTGTTAATATACATAATTCTCCTTCTTAGAAATATACAACTTGAAAAGCAGCCACTTACACACTTGTATGGCTTCATATAGCTTTAACCCACTACCTGATCAAACCAGCTTAGCCCATAAATCATGCTCATCTGAATGTGTAATTTTAACTTCAACAAATTGACCGGATTCTAGCATTTCGCCTTCAATGTAGACTTGTCCGTCAATTTCAGGCGCATCAGCTTTGCTTCTGGCTATGGTGATACCTTCCTCTACATGATCAGTAAGTACAGTAATGATTTTGCCTATTTTCTTAGCTAATTTACTTGCACTAATTTCTGCTTGAATTTCCATAAAACGTTCGAGGCGTTCTTCTTTAATTTCCTCAGGAACAGGAGCAGCTAAGTCATTGGCAACGGCACCATCAACAGGAGAATAGATAAAACACCCCACACGGTCTAATTGAGCTTCTTGGATAAAATCAAGTAATTCTTGGAAATCCTCCTCCGTTTCGCCAGGAAAACCGACAATAAAAGTACTTCGGATTGTTATATCAGGACAAATTTCACGCCACTTTTTTATACGATGTAATACCTTTTCTGCATGAGCTGGTCGCTTCATCATTTTTAAAATCTTTGGGCTGGCATGTTGAAAGGGAATATCTAAATAAGGGAGAATTTTCCCTTCTGCCATTAAAGGAATAAGCTTATCAACATGTGGGTATGGATAAACATAATGCAGTCTTACCCAAATACCAAGCTCGCCCAAAGCTTCGGCTAACTCTTGAATATGACTTTTTACAGGTCGACCTTGCCAGAAGCCTGTACGATATTTAATGTCGATGCCGTAGGCACTGGTATCTTGAGATACGACTAATAATTCTTTCACACCTGCCTTGGCTAAATTTTCTGCTTCTTGTAACACATCACCAATAGGACGTGTAACCAAATCCCCCCGCAAGGCAGGAATAATGCAAAACGTACAGCGATGATTACAACCCTCTGATATTTTTAAATAGGCATAATGTCGAGGCGTTAACTTAATTCCTTGTGGTGGTACTAAGTCGACATAGGGATCATGGGGAGCGGGTAAATGTTGATGCACCGCTTGCATCACTTCTTCGTATGCATGTGGTCCTGTAACGGCAAGCACATCGGGGTGAGCATCTAATACTTTTTCTGATTCGGCTCCAAGACAACCTGTGACGATTACGCGACCATTTTCAGCAATCGCTTCGCCAATCGCATCTAATGACTCTTCAACTGCCGCATCAATAAAACCACAGGTATTAACAACGACCATATCTGCATCATCATAACTGGGTAGAATGTCATAACCTTCCGAGCGAAGTTGAGTCAATATCCTCTCGGAATCTACCAATGCCTTTGGACAACCTAAACTAATAAATCCGATACTCGCCTTGTTTGCTTGCTTTTTGCTGTTGTCCATGAGCGATAACTATCCCTTTTTCCAATAATAAACGTAAAGGGATTCTAACGGAAAAACTGAGAGAATAAATGCGAAGTGTTAAATTATCTGGGGTAGGCACAAGCTAGAGAACATTACTCTATAGCCAGTAACACTGTATATTTATCCTTGTTTAGTGATAGTAGTACTAGGTTTTGTAGCGAAATACTCGGATGATATCTACTTAATCATTACATGCTATATTAACTTCAATTCATTTAAAATTCTTCCATATGTGTCACTGTATAAGCAGGTTCTTCATAAGGATGATTGGTTTTTAGGGCATCCACAGCTCTTCTGATGAAGGAATCACTACAAACCATTTCAACGCGATATTCTCCCGTTGTCTCTAGTGAACCTTCTTTTCCTTGAAATGGTTGACTCCCTTCCATTGGCATAAACTGACCTTCTCCCAGTGTTTGCCACGAGCAGTTTTTATAATTTCCGATTTGACCTGCTCCAGCTTCAAACACAGCTTGTTTTACTTGATCACAGTGTAGAATCGGTACATAAAAAGCCAAATGATACATTAAAGCTTACCTCGTGTTTTTTTTAATGTTAGGCAATGAGAACCTAGCACATTTAGGATGAATCCATGCTTAAACTGTACTAATTGTATGTTTTATAAGCAATATTTGAAATTTCATTGATGTAGATGTAGGACTGATTTAGCTAGCTATTCAAGTCTATTCATAGACCATTTAGCCAGTAAAAAGTTCTAAACGGAGGATTTTGAAAGATTATTTGCAGATCTGATTGCTTTGTCTACAAGGAAGTTCTAATTAAGAAGTACCAGCATTTTATTAATAATTGATTGAATATCTTGAGTTTTATTAGCTGATATATTTTCAATAAGATTAGTGTTTCCTGCTGTAAGCACTCCCGTTAAAAAAGGTTCAGTTACAGGGTAGAGTCCTAAACCCTGCTTATTGAGTGCCGCAGCAATGTGCATTAAGCCAGTATCCATGCCAATGACAGCTTGTGCTTTTGAAATAATAGCTGCCAATTCAGATAAACTACTTTTTGCTAACATAATGGCATTACTGGATTGTTTGGTTAGAAATTCAACACGTTCTTTTTCTCGTTGATTTCCCCATGGAAATAATACATAAACATTAATAACAGACATGGCTTCGATTAGCTGTTGCCAAGCATCAATTGACCACTCTTTATCGATTTTGCTAGTTCCATGTAATGCGACGATATATGACTTTGGTAAATTTTCAGGCACATTGGAAAATTGTTCCATTTCCACACCATAGTTAAGAGACATATTGTCTAAGGAATAATCAAGAGCCTGTGCCAATAATTGACGATTACGCTCAATCGCATGAATTTTACGTGATACCTTTGCTCGATGTTGATAAAAATAAGATGCGAGCGGCTCGCGGATACTGCTTTTATCGTATCCCCAAATACCTTGCTTTGCCTTAACCCAACGAGTCAATATTGCACTTTTTAGTAAACCTTGAGTATCCACAACCATGTCATACTCTGTTGATTGTAGCCTTTGTTTTAGTAATCGAATTTCTTGTCTTGTTTTTGAGGAGAATAAAGATTGTCGCCAACGCCGTATTGCTACAGGGATAACGTCATTAATATAGGCACTCCATGACGGCACTTCTTGAAAGTTTTCTTCGACTAGCCAATCAATTGTTAAATCTTTACGTTGTTGAGCCGCATCATGTACTGCTGGCAACATATGAACAACATCACCGAGAGAAGAGGTTTTTATAATTAAAATTCTTGGCATGAGCTGATTAATTTCAATAAGTTATAAAGCGGGTGCTTTGGGTATCTTAGCGTAATTTTAGGGTATGCGTTGTTTTGTTACTAAAAATAAGGAAAAGTAATCACCCGCGGTATCTGACAAGCAAGCTATATTACGTTCGATAATTTCACCTGTTTGACCTGCTCGCTCAATATAACAACTGTCCTTTTCACGTTGTGCTGCTTTAATTAGGTGAATTAAACGTGGTCGATGTTTTCCTGCTTTCATAATCACAACGGATGCAAATGTCTTTAAAGCATCTAGCAACTCTTGATCCGTATTGCGAGAAGAAAGCACTGCAAGATTATCGTCTTGTTGCACCAAGGGTAGCCCGGCTAAGGTAGAGCTAGCATGAATAGAGCTAATACCTGAAACTGTCTGGCATTTATACTTTTTTGATAGGCGTTGATATAAGTAAATATAAGAACCAAAGAAGAATGGATCGCCCTCACACAAAAAAGCTACAGTCTTAGCTTGGTCTAGCATTTCAGAAATTTTCTGTGAGGCTATATCATAGGCTTGATTAACTTGCTTTCGATCAATTCGCATTTCAGGCATAACAATTGGCAGTTCAAGCTGAGTTGTCAGCCATCGGCTCGCTATATCTCTTGCTAATGATTTACCTGTGCTTGTTTTCAAATAGCAAACTACATCGGCTGCTTTGATCAATCGGACGGCTTTTAGCGTTAGTAATTCTGGATCACCTGGTCCCACTCCGATACCATAAAAACTAGCTTTCATGGCATTCAGGCTTAGTAATTTTTATCAATTGAACGGATAACTGTGGTCGCATCAGTTCTTTATTTGCCAGTGTTTCAGCTTTGGATGTATTGATCTCAATTTTCTCCACAGTGCTATGAAGCTGTTTCTCTTCAATAAATTTCATGGCTATATATTTAGAGCTTTCTGTTACACAGGATATAACGATACATCCTGTGGGGTTTAGGTATTTTTCCCAGCACAGAGTCAGTGTTTGCAATAGCTGGTCTCGGCTTCCTCCTATAAATATTTTATCGGGACGAGGTAAACCATCAAGCACATCATAAGGAATTGTGCCCGCTATTATCTTAAGATTTTTTACTACACCAAACTTTTCTTGATTTATCTTTAGATAATTTAACCTTTCTTTGTGATCTTCAATTGCATAAATATCACTTTGCAAGTGCCAATATGCCCATTCCACCGACATACCACCACAACCCGCACCAAGATCCCAGCACACATCTTTTCTTTGGGTTTGCAGTAGATTTAAAGCGGCTAGTCGCACCTGCTTTTTGGTAATCATCCCCTTACCAGAAGAACAACCCGTTTCAAACAAGGTATCCGAAATACCCGGAAATTCAGGCAGTATTCCCGCCTTTCCCTGTGTATTGATAATTGTTATGTGTAAGGGGTGAAAAGTAACTGTGCTGTTTATAAGCTCAGCAACAGTAAATTGCCGTATTTTTTCATCTGCTGCCCCAAGTGATTCACACACCCAAAGATTAGATAACTCAAAACCATATTGTTGTAATTCTTGTGCAATATGATGAGGCTGGCTATTTTTATCCGTTAAAATTGCATACCAATGTTGATTGCGTAAGTGAGGGCGAATGCTAATCAGTGGTCGCCCATGTAGACTGATAATTTCTACATCTTGCCAAGGCTGTTTTAGGTATGAAAAAGCTGCTTGTATACTAGAAATATTAGGAGAAAAGAGGAGTTCACTTGGAGCAACATGACGACGTAGCCACGCACCAATACCAAAGAATAGGGGATCACCAGAAGCCAGTATGACAAGTTTTTTGTTCTGATGATGCTTAATAAGCGGTGAAAGTTGCTCTATCGGGCTAGGATAATCATATATTTTGGTATTGATGTGGATTAATTTAGCTAGTAATTCTCGTTGACGTATCGAGCCAATCAGCACATCACAAGTACGAATTGTTTGCTTGCTATCATCACTCAGAACAGAAATATCACCAATTCCAAGCCCAATTACATGGATCATAAATAAATATCTTGCTCAATACGCAACAAGGCATTCATTACAGAAGCAGCAATTGCACTGCCGCCTAAATTACCTTCAATAGTAATGCACTCAATGCCCAGTTCTTCATACTCTTTCCAGAGTTGAGCTTTAGACTCTGCTGCACCGATAAATCCTACCGGAACACCAATCACAAGAGCTGGTTTTTTAGAGCCTTCAGCCAAAATTTCTAGTAATCGAAAAAGAGCGGTTGGAGCATTTCCTATCAAGATAATGCTGTCTTTGATGTAGGATTTCCATGCATCAACAGCAATCATACTTCGAGTTTTATTATGTGCTTTTGCTTGAGAAATAACAGATGCTTTATTGAGAAAGCACATGGGTTCTTGCTGCATCATACGAAGCGTTAATGAGCACTTCACCATTTCAACATCACAGATCACACTTTCACGATTCTTAATTGCTTGTAGCCCTACATCAATCGCATTTTCAGAAATTCGAGTATTTTCAACAATTTCAGGCAATCCGCAAGTGTGCACAATACGCATAACAACTTGTTGCTCTTTACGGCTAAATTTGCTGAGGTCGCAAAGTTCTCGAATCTGTTTAAAGGATTCTTCTTCGATACGAGCAGGATCTGTTATGTACTTAGACATGGGTATTAATGATCATGGTGATGGTGTGAGTGACTATGGCTATGACCGTGCGAGTGTTCATGATCAGCATCCGTACCCGAACCACGAACATGATGATGATGCCCTTCTTGAGCAGCACCAACTTTATGTTCATTTCCTAAAATTTGCACTCGATACTGGCACATTTGGCAGTTCATATTACCTGTACCTTCTTCGGCTTCTTTTAACTTATCGACAAAAGTATCTATCACAAGTGGGTGATCATTCAAGTAGGATGCTTTAACTACCTGTACTTCTTTATGATTTTCCTGATATTCATCAACCCACTGGTATATACGCTTGATCAGCCTGCCAGTAAAAAGAAAATAGGGAAAAACGATAATCTTCTTATAACCCAAGCCATGTGCTTTTTCTAGGGCTTCATCCACTAATGGGGTTGTCACACCACTATAGCAAGTAATTGCCCAACCAAAGCCCATACCCTCTTCTAACATACGTGTAATTTTTGAGATGTTTGAGTTTGCATCAGGATCTGATGCACCACGCCCGACGACAACAAGTAAAGTATCTTTGCGATCATAGCCATCAGCAAAAGCAGACTCAGCCTCTTCGATACGAGCAGCTGCAGCCTGAATCATTTTTGGCTGAACACCTAATTCTGTTGCATAGGTTATTTTTAAGCCATCATACTCTGACATTAATGTATTTAACTCGCTGGGAATGTCATTCTTAGCATGTCCCGCAGCCATCAACATACCCGGCAAACCAATAATCTCAGTCACGCCTTCTTTCACCAGTTTATCAATACCATTTGCGATAACGGGTTTGGCAAACTCTAAATAGCCTGTTTCAATTTTTCTATCTGATAAACGTTGCTTTAAATGCTCTGCAACTTGTTCAAATTCACGTAGCGCATCAACATCACGTGATCCATGACCGATGACCAGTATTGCTGGTTTTTCCATTGATAAGACCTTAGGGTAATTTATAAATTAAGTGAGAAAAACGGACTTGCTGACAAGCTGGAACCTTTGCACGAAAGACCTAATGAGAAAAAAGACCTGAATTCCCCCTATTTTGCCTAAAAACTCAGTCAATGGCTCGGCTGTTACCTTCATTTTTAGGGAAAATAGGGAAAATGGTGCTCTTTTTTCTTTCATTATCCTTGTTATGCAGAGGTCTCATGTTGAATTGTTTCATCTGGCGGGGGTAGTTGAAGAAAAAAACCATCGTCTCGCAAATGTTGAATAACATCTTTCACGTCTGCATTTGCTAATTTTTTATCTTCTGTTAATTCAAACTCAAAGGAAAATTCGGGGTTTCCAAGTAATGTCATGAGTTCTTTTGGTACTTTTTCGAAGTTATTTCTCTCTGTAATGTAGAGATAGCTTCCCTGCTTTTTTTTACTACGATAGATACAACAGTTCATATATTTTAGTTGCTTAGTTTTGTCAGTTTCTCAAGCTTGCTAATACTATCAGTCTTTATCTCAAAGGCAATGATTCCTGAATCTCCATTTTGCTCAATAAATAAACCTGTTGAATTCACTTTGGTTACTTTTCCTTCTAATATTTTTCCATTATTTTCCGTCACACGAATAAATTCATCTTTTAAATCGCTGATATTTTGAATATTAAAATCTTGAAAAGTAAGCATATATAAGGGTTTTTTAGGAAGTGCTAACAAATCTCCTGTTGGTATA
>JALVRY010000484.1 GCA_027024625.1 Thiotrichaceae bacterium | reverse complement strand
AAGCAAGGAATCAAGGCAAAACGTAAACGTGCCGCTTGGGATAAGGAATTTCGCTTAAAGGCTCTTTTTAGCGGCAGTAAATAATTCAATGCGATTGCCCTGGGATACCGATGAGGTATCTAAAAGAGCCGCTAATATCATGAAATATAGGATAATTTTTTGCGAGTTCATTGTATGCTACTGCTAAAAATATAAAAGCAATTTGCATAAAAAGGTTGGCGATTAAAACAAATAAACTACCTGCGGCAACAGAGATAATACTATTCATATTGTTCCATTAATGGATAAAAAAGGGCAATGGGAGCTTGCTGCTTTCGCTCACTTCAGTCAGCTTACCAGTAATGAGCTTCTTTAGTGGGAAGAAGTTATTTGCAAGGTGCAATGTTGCTTTTCTGATAAATTTAGCGGGTATGCTTTCAGTAGTGAAAAGTCCAACAATACCGTTGGTTCCATGATATATCGGGCGGGTTGCCTGCTGATGTTGGAAGTTGTATTTCTTTAATACTTCTGATGAGCCAATATCCTTACCTTGAGATAAAGCATTTTTGATTTCTTTGGCGAGTGTTTCTTGTCCTTGTAGGCCTAAGTTAAATCCATGTGCGGTGACAGGGTGCATACCGACTGCTGCATCGCCAATAATAGCAAAGCGATTAGCGTAAAAACGACTCGCATGAACGGCAACCAAGGGGTAAGCATATCGCTTATCCAATAAGGTCATCTTTCCAAAACGGCTTTTGAAATGATTTTGCACATCATTATTAAATTCTTCCTCTGACATAGCCATCAAACTATTGGCAATATCAGAAGAAACGGTAATAACAATGGATGATACATTGCCCGTCATTGGTAACACAGCCATTGTGCGACCATAGAAAAAACACTCATAAGCTGTTTTCTCATGTGAATGCTCATGCTCCATACGGCAGACAATCGCTGTTCGTGAGAAATCACGCATCTGTGCAGGAATCCCCATCGCTCGACGAGTTGTTGAAAACCGACTATCAGATGCAACGGCTAAGCGTGCTTCTATTGATTCGCCATTTTCTAGAGTAATTGTTGCTGTTTCACTGCCTGCTGTTATGCCACTAACAGCGGCATCTGTCATAATTTCGACATTATCGACAGTAGCTACTTCTTTATAAATGGCTTTGCGAATTTGATAGTTAGGGACAAGATAACCGAGGGCTTCAACCGATGCTTTCTCACGGTCAAAATCCAATGAATAATCTGAATCACCATTGAATACTTTGGCGGACTGTATAGGTGAAATCACTGTTTCTGGAATATGTTGCCATGTATTTTGTGCAGACATCATTCGTAAAGACAAATGAGTTAGTGCAATTTCTCTACCGTCGGGGGCTGGATTAGCAATATCTTCGAGTGAAGATTTTTCAACCACCAATACCTTAAGTCCTGTATCTTTTAGAGAACATGCAAAACTAAGCCCAGCAGGACCTGCCCCAATAATAACAATGTCATAATATGCCATAGATTTCACCTTTAATAGAGCTCAATACGCTCTACGATAAAACCTTTTTAGCAATAACCACATTGATGTGAATCATGTAATGGTTCATTGCCTTAAAAATACCCACTGAAAAATAGAGCATTTTTATTCATTGATGAATTGCTTTTGATATATTCGCCCAAATTAATGTACAGTTGGACATTCATTTTTCATCACTTAGGAGCGTGCATGGATGGCAATCATGAAAATTACAATCCTTTATTTTGCAAGTTTACGGGAAGCTATTGGCAAGGGGAGTGATGAAATTAGCAGTGATTCATCATTAACCGCCAAACAAGCATGGGATCTTTCAACCGACAATAAAAAAATGCCAGATAATACGCTAATCGCCATTAACCAAGAATATGTTAAGGGCGATACTCAATTGGCAGATGGTGATGAGCTAGCTTTCTTCCCGCCTGTTACGGGAGGCTGATGATGCAATATGACATAGAAATTACCGAACAAGCATTTGATCCGTGGCAGCGATTGGTTTCTTATCAAGCTGATTCGATGCAGGGCAGAACGGATTATGGGGCGACGGCAGTATTTGTTGGCACAATGCGTGATTTCAATGAAGGTGATACGGTGCAAAGCATGACACTGGAGCATTATCCCGCAATGACACAAAAGCAGCTCAGCAATATTATCACGCATAGCTTCTCGCGTTGGGAAATCCAGAATGCCTTGATTGTGCATCGCGTTGGCAACATATTACCCGCAGAACCCATTGTATTGGTTGCCGTTTGGTCAGCACATCGTGCAGAGGCTTTTGACGCATGTCGTCAACTGATGGAAGATTTAAAACACAAAGCTCCGTTCTGGAAAAAAGAACAACTAACAGAAGGTTCTAACCGTTGGGTTGAGAAAAATACATGACAACAAAACCACAAATACCACATTATAAAGCACCGACAACAGCCGCTATCGAATCCGCTTTGCCCATTTACAGCCAAGATGAAAAACAACAGGTCATTGAAAAAATTAAAAAATTACTAAAAGAACAAGATGCAGTGTTAGTTGCCCATTACTATGTCAGTGAAGAGCTTCAACAACTTGCTGATGAAACAGGTGGCTATGTTTCTGACTCTTTAGATATGGCAAAGTTTGGTAAAGAACACTCAGCTAAAACG
>JALVRY010000483.1 GCA_027024625.1 Thiotrichaceae bacterium | reverse complement strand
TGGGGTAGAACATGCTACAAATTATTTAGAAACGGTGTTGCACCTTGATAAGATCAATACACAGGCAATTGCCAAGCAAGATATTGATATATACCACACAGTTGCCCGTGTCACTGTACCAAAGTCTGTTAGTTTCCAGTTTTTAGATAATACACAGGATAAAGTTTCAGGTGTAGATATTTGTTTTGAATCGGGTTTTGATAAACTAAATTTTCGAGAGCTTTCAGCAGGAACTATATTTGGAAAGGTTGCGTTTGATAATAAGCCAAAACTACAAGCATGGGATGATCATGAACAAGATGTCAGTGATGACTTTTTTGTAATTGATAATGAAAAAATACTGCTAAAAAAAGCCGTTATGCCTGCCATGATTACACTGGATAAAGCAATAATTCGACAGGATTGTTTGTGTTATTTGATGGAGAGAGTAAATTACTACGAGGCCATTTAAGAGCATAATCTTACTATTCCCAAATAAGGCTAGTTGTTAAGCGATTATCTGAGAATAGTGCGTAGGTTTTCGTTGTGCCACAGTGAAGCTACGGGTTAACTGGCTGTTTTATCCGTTAGTTGTTTCAGCTTATCTGCCAATTCCTGTTTGGATGGCATGGGACTTTTACTGTTCCACGAAGCGATTTCAGCGTGGTTTCCGTCACCTGATTTTAGAATATAATCAATGCCAGGGCAGGCATTTGGATCTAATGCATGAATTGCTTTACATAGTCGTAATGCTTCTTCATCTTGCTGAATCATATTGGTGTGTTTGATGACACTACGAAGTTCTTTTTGGTTGTCATTACGCCCTTTGATTGTTACATAAATTGCAATAATAGAGGCAATTAAACTAACGATAACGCCTGAAATAGTTAAGTTGTCGATGATCATACTTACTCTCCTGAGTATTATTTATTGCGCATGATTATAGCGTTTTTTGTTTACTTACGGTGATAAAAAGCATAAGTGGTAAATTTATCGTTCATTTCAAGATTTATGGCAATGACTCACTGGAATGGAGTATAATTAATGCAACATTATTATCCCGTTAGGTATATAATCCCCACCCCTTTGCCCCAGACCTGTAAATAAAATGTCCAATACTGCTACTTTTGAGTCTTTAGAACTTGATCCCCGTATTCTAAAAGCTGTAATCGAACTTGGTTATGAAACACCCTCCGATATTCAAGCGGAAAGTATTCCACCTTTGCTGGCAGGTAGGGATATTCTAGGGCAAGCACAAACAGGAACGGGTAAAACAGCAGCGTTTGCCCTGCCATTATTGTCACGTATTGATCTAAGCCAGTCATTACCACAAGTATTAGTACTTGCTCCAACAAGAGAATTGGCGATACAGGTTGCTGAAGCTTTTCAAACCTATGCGCGCCATTTAAAAGGCCTGCATGTGTTACCCATTTATGGTGGTCAAAGTTACGAAGTTCAATTGCGTCAGTTAAAGCGAGGTGTCCATGTGGTTGTAGGTACGCCTGGGCGAGTAATGGATCATATCGGTCGAAAAACCTTGAAATTAGAAAATCTTAAAACATTGGTATTAGATGAAGCGGATGAGATGCTTCGCATGGGATTTATCGACGATGTGGAATGGGTGCTGGAGCACACGCCTGATAATCATCAAACTGCATTATTCTCAGCAACCATGCCACGAGAAATTCAACGTGTTACCAAACGCTATCAGCATGATCCCGTACATATAAAAATTCAGGGCAAAACAACGACAGCCACAACGATTCGTCAACGCTATACGCAAGTTAGTGGCTACCACAAATTAGACGCATTAACGCGTATCTTGGAGATGGAAGAGTTTGATGCAATGCTGGTTTTTGTTCGAACCAAGAACAGTACAGTGGAATTGGCAGAAAAACTATCAGCAAGGGGTTATGCAGCGGAAGCTTTAAATGGTGATATTCAGCAGAATCAACGTGAGCGTATTGTCGACCGCTTAAAAAAAGGGCGTTTAGATATACTGATTGCAACCGATGTGGTCGCTCGTGGTTTGGATGTAAAGCGTATCAGCCATGTGATGAACTATGATGTGCCGCATGATACAGAATCATACGTGCACCGTATTGGTCGAACGGGGCGGGCAGGGCGTGAAGGTGATGCGATTTTATTTATTACGCCGCGTGAAAAATATATGCTTCGCCAAATTGAACGTGCAACCAATCAGCCAATTAATCGCATGGAGTTACCAACTGTTGGTGATATTAATGAACAGCGTGTTGTTCGGTTTAAGCAAAAAATAACAGAAACACTCGCTAATGAAGATTTGGAATTCTTTGAGCAAATGATCTCCAGCTATCAAATGGATGAAGAAGTAGAGCCTGCTAAAATTGCAGCAGCAATCGCTTTTATTGCACAGGGTAAAGAACCTTTCTTGATGACAGAAATGGAACGACCTGCACGTGAACATCGCGAAAGAAATGAAGGTAGACGACAAGAGCGTGGTGGACGAGGTGATCGTGGCAGAGGACATGGACGCGACTCTCGTGGTGAAAAGCAAGTCATTATGGAAGCGCAACCGCTTAAAGATTATCCAGATATCGATATGATTCGTTATCGTTTAGATGTTGGACGTAGAGATAAGGTAAGACCCGGTAATATCGTTGGTGCAATTGCCAATGAGGCTGGTTTAGAGAGTAAATATATTGGTACGATTGAAATATACGATACGTTTAGTACGATTGATCTACCTGATGGTATGCCGAAAGAAGTTTTCAAAGAGCTAGAAAATACGCGTATCTGTGGACGTAAAGCGAACATTGGTGTTCTTTCTAGCCATGCTGGAGGCGGGGCGAGAAAGGGTGCTCGTGGAAAAGGAAAAACCAGAGGCAAAGGTAGAAAGAGATAGTATTAGCCTTAATCCAAGATTAGCCATAATTTTTCACTAAAATATTCAAATTTCTGCTATAATTTTGCGGTCGTTTTTTATAAAAAGTCTAAAAAATTATGGCTCAGTTCGCCAAAGAAATTATTCCCATAAATCTAGTTGATGAAATGCGTCAATCCTATTTGGATTACGCAATGAGTGTTATTGTTGGTCGTGCTTTACCTGATGTGCGTGATGGTTTGAAGCCCGTACATCGACACGTCTTGTTCGTGATGGACAAGTTAAGCAATCCATGGAATAAACCCTACAAGAAATCAGCTCGTATCGTCGGTGATGTTATTGGTAAATACCACCCGCATGGTGATACAGCAGTTTACGATACCATTGTACGGATGGCTCAACCGTTTTCTCTTCGATACATGCTAGTCGATGGTCAAGGTAACTTCGGTTCAGTGGATGGCGATGCTCCAGCGGCAATGCGTTATACAGAAATACGCATGTCAAAAATCGCCCATGAATTGATGGCTGATATTGATAAAGAAACTGTAAATTTTATTGATAACTACGATGGTTCTGAATCTGAGCCAACCGTATTCCCCACACGTTTGCCAAATCTATTGATCAATGGTTCATCAGGTATTGCTGTTGGAATGGCGACGAATATTCCACCGCATAACCTTAATGAAGTGGTCAATGCGACAATTGCTCTAATTGATGATTCTTCGTTAGATATAGATGCTTTAATGGAGCATTTGCCTGGGCCTGACTTCCCAACTGCGGGTATGATCAATGGTGCCCATGGTATCCGAGAAGCTTACAAAACAGGTAAGGGGCGAATCAAAATACGCGCTAAAGCTGAGTTTGAAACTGACTCGAAGGGACGTGAAAAGATAGTTGTTACTGAGTTGCCTTATCAAGTTAACAAGGCTAAGTTACTCGAAAAAATAGCAGAATTAGTTAAAAACAAAAAAATTGAGGGTATTTCAGAGCTTCGCGATGAGTCAGATAAAGACGGCATGCGGATGGTTATTGAAATCAAACGCGGTGAAGTTGCAGAAGTCATCTTAAACAACTTGTATAAGCAAACCCAAATGCAAAACGTGTTTGGTATTAATATGGTTGCACTAGTTGATGGTCAGCCACGATTGCTTAATCTAAAACAAGTTCTTGAATCCTTTATTAAACATCGTCGTGAAGTGGTTACACGTCGGACTATCTATAAATTGCGTAAAGCCAGAGAACGTGCTCATATCTTAGAAGGTTTGGCGATTGCTCTGGAAAATATTGATGAAATTATTGCTTTAATCAAGAGTTCAGCTAGCCCAGCGGATGCAAAAGTTGGCTTACTGGGGCGGGCTTGGAAAGCAGGTGTTGTTGTCGATATGTTGCAGCGAGCGGGGACAGATGCTTGCCGTCCAGAAAACTTGGACGAACAATATGGTTTGCGTGATGATGGTTATTGGCTATCTGAAGCTCAAGCACAAGCTATTTTAGAAATGCGCTTGCACCGTTTGACGGGCTTAGAAAAAGACAAAATCATTGGTGAATACAAAGACTTATTGGCTGCAATTGAAGATTTACTTGATATTCTTGCTGATCCAGATCGTTTGATGCAAGTGATTCGTGATGAACTCGAAGAAATGATTGCAATGTACGGTGATGAACGTCGTACAGAAATCAATGCTATTGGTGAAGATCTTGGCGACATTGATTTAATTCCAGAAGAAGATGTTGTTGTTACTATTTCTCATGAGGGCTATGCCAAAGCTCAAACACTAGATACCTATCGCTCACAACGTCGTGGCGGTCGAGGCAAAGCAGCAACGAAGATGAAAGATGAAGATTTCATCGAAAAATTATTTGTTGCAAGCACACATGACACAATTTTATGTTTCTCGAGTAGAGCAAAAATATATTGGTTAAATGTCTATCAATTACCAATGGGAAGTCGTGCTTCTCGTGGTCGTCCAATGGTGAATTTATTACCTCTAGAAGAGGGTGAACGTATTAATGCGATTCTTCCAATTCGTGAGTATGAGCCTGATAAATATATCTTTATGGCTACAGCAAATGGTGTGGTTAAGAAATCATCACTAATGGATTATTCACGTCCACGTTCTTCTGGCCTAATTGCTCTGAATTTGCGTGAAGACGATTATCTTATTGATGTGGCAATTACAGATGGTAATCAAGATGTGATGCTATTTACTTCTGCGGGTAAGGCAATTCGCTTTAAAGAATCTGATGTTCGTCCTATGGGGCGTTTAGCAACAGGTGTTCGCGGCATTAAATTACCGGATGGTCACAAAGTAAACTCACTTATTATTGTGGGTGAAGGCAAATTGTTAATGGCAACAGAAAATGGCTTTGGTAAACGTACGGATGTCGAGCAGTTCTCTGTAATTAACCGTGGTGGTATGGGAGTTATTTCTATCCAAACCTCTGAGAGAAACGGTAATGCTATCGGTGCAGTTCAAGTGAGTAGTGATGATGAAATTATGCTGATTACTGACGGTGGTACGCTGGTTAGAACGCCCGTTGAGCATGTCTCAATTACTAGTCGAAATACTCAGGGAGTTACCTTGATTAAAATGGGTAAAGGTGAAGCCTTAGTTCAGTTAGCAAGTATCGCTAATTTGGATACTGATGATAGTATCGATGAAAACTCAGATGCTAGAGACAGTGATACTTCTGATGAAATGAAGGATAAGGATCTTGGGGTGGACGATTCTGAATAGCTTCTATCGAAAAAACTTTGTTTGGGGTTTGATTGCGAATATAAATCAAGAGAAATGTCCTTGGTTTATATTGATTGTTTATAGGTTGTTAAACTAAATGGAGTTTCTTGACTTTATTGTTGGAAAATTAGGGGTGTTAGGTTATGCAATAATAGGCATTAATCTAGTGCTCCTTTTTTTTGCTAAACGTATTTTGGTCATCCTAGGGCAAGATGAAACAGAAGCCACAGGCTTTAAACGCAAACTTGCTGTTTTTAGGGCACTCAATGTGCTGATGATCATCGTATATGGCTATGTAAAATTTTATCAGCCAATTGCAAGTTCAGATGTGGAAAGAGGTCTGGCGTATAAGCTTATCGCAGTTTTAGCCGTTTTATATCTAGCTTATTTAAGTAGTAATCTTCTGTATTATTTCATTGTCAAACAATATGGAAAACAGCGTGAAATTAAGGGAAAACTACGCTGGATTCCTACCTATCAAACACGTCTTCTGAGTATTTTTGCAAGTGTTTTTGTCAGCATTATTGCAATGATTAGCATTATTCATGTTTTAGAATTTAATAGTTTACTTGAGGCGGGGGGAATTGTTGGTTTTATTGGTGTAATGCTTGCACTTACACAAAGTTCATGGGCTCCTGATATTTTTAGCGGCTTGATTTTGCTAAATAGTGATATGCTTCAAGAAGGGGATGTTATCCAGATTAAAGAATCCAAATCAGTTTATGGTTTAGTTTATAAAACTAAAGTATTCCATACAGTGATTTTAAGTTTAGCCGATAACCATCGTATTATGATCCGAAATACAAAACTACGCGATTTTATCATACATAACTTATCAAAATTTGCTTCTGCAAAAGGGCTGAGAGAGCATCTTATTTTTAAAATAGGTTATGATGTTAGTATTGAGGAGTGCCACCAATTATTTGAGGCTGCAATTGAGAAAGTTAGAGTTAATATGGAAGCAGATATTGAGACTAAGCATGATTTTGAATATGTGATAAATGATACTGGAGATCATGCCGTAGAGTGGAAATTTTATTACTACACAAAAAAAGTCGATAAATTAATAAATATTCGACAAAAATTAATGGAATTCATTTTAGAAACAGCAAATGAGCGTAAAATATCACTTGCGACACCTTTAACCCATAGCATCAATAACTATAGCTAACTTTAAATGTCAGACTGTTATCAAATCTACTACAATAATGATACGCAACAAGCATCATTTAAGGTGCTTGAGTCGTTGGCATCTAAGCATAGCGATTTTATTATAAGCCCTGAATTTAATGAGTTTAGTTGTGATGTTTATGCTCTACTAGACAATCCTGATTCAAACATTATTGCTGTCGATTGGGATAACACATTCACCGCTTATCCTGAATTTTATAATGCCTTAATTCTTAAATACTTGAGCTTAGGCTTTAAACCTATTATATGTACTCTGCGCAGTTCTGAAAAAGATGATGTACACGAAATATGTGAGGCGATGGAAACTGGGAAGGTTGATATATGCCCAACCAATGGTGAACCTAAGCAACACTATATTAAAAAAAATAAAGGCTTATCAGTAAATCTTTGGATTGATGACTTTTTCCCCGGCATTGCTCAATGTGAAAGTGAACTGATAGTGAAAAATGGAATCGAAATGTTGCATTTCTAGCTAGGACATAGCCTCCTAACATACTTTCTTACTTATAATTGCCTATCGATAGATGGTAATAATTAATAAATTCTAGGATTTCTCTCATGGCATTTACATATCTGGTAGTGGCAGTCATATTGGCACTATTTATTATATATTGGATCATTGGTCTCTTGATGAAAAAGAAATATACAATTTCACGTAATCTTTTCATCAAAGCACCAATTGATCGTGTTTGGGAGACTGTTACTGATATTATTCGTCAAATTGAATGGCGGAAAGACTTGCAGAAGATTGAGATAAAAGATGATGATGGTCAAAATATGGTATGGATGGAGATTCCCAAAGAAGGAGAATCTATTCTCAAAAAGACAATAAAGAAAGAATTGAATAAAATCTATGAAGTAGAAGTTGTGCCTACTTCCATTTATACAGGATCAATGAAATTGGAGTTCTCCTCAAGTCGAGCAGGTACAACATTACGCATTACGGAATCTATTGGAGTCAATAATCCTTTAAGAAGGCCTTTTTCGAAAATGTCTCAGAAATTAGAAAAACATGCAGATCAATATCAAGAAAGTTTAAAAAGCTTTCTTGAAGAAGTTAAGGAAAGCACTAAATAATTATATCGATTTTGTAGTGACTTTGATCAATATTGCCCATAAATCTCCCTGTGCTCAGAGTTATGATTTATGGGGCTTTTCTACTGTCACTTTGGCATTTTATGGGTTTGAATCACATAGTTGCTATTTTTTCTTGTAACCAATCTTCTACAGGCATGAATCGTTCATTTAGCTCATCACGTAAGTTAGATTCAACATGACAGATCAAATACCAATCTTGTATTTTTTGTAGCGCTATA
>JALVRY010000482.1 GCA_027024625.1 Thiotrichaceae bacterium | reverse complement strand
GGATAATGATTGACCGCTACCACTTGTGGTCCTGGGTTTGACAATATTTTATAGGCCATCACCATCCTGTTGGACAGGATAGGATTGGGGCTTAACGACCCAGAGAAAAATCAATAACTCATTAATTTATCGTCGCTTATTGTCGAATACCGAACCATTAGACTCCATGTTTGAACTTGTAAACCGGTTCAAACACGAAGCTTGATATTTTACCAAGAACCGTTCGGCTTTTTTTCACCTTTAATGAGCGAGAAGAACGTGCTATAAAATGTGCTAACAAGTATTGTTGGGCTAATTCGAGATTAGCGCTGACCAACTTGGATTAGCAAGATTACAAATTATATTAGCAAATTCCCCTTTCCCACTTGCATCATTAATTTCTTAAACGCTTCTTTAGCCAATCGCTCTAACATTGAAACATCTATTTCAGCTTGATTTGCTATTGGCAATAATCCGCTTTTTGTAACTCTCTCATCATTCTCCGGATCAGCCATCCAACCATCCGATAGCTTAATTTGATTAGATAACTCATAACCCCGATCACTAGAATCCTCAAAATAAAAGCTCAGAGCCAAACTCCCCTTTTCCCCGGTATAAGTAGACAAAGAAAGAACACCTTCACGCAGCTGAAACTTTTTGTACAACACTCCATCATCCCAAACACACTCCATACTTCGCTCGTTATCATAGTCACTCGCATCCACCTCCTGCAACTGACTATCCAACAAAGACAATGCTTCCCCCCACGTTTTTTCCCATGCTTGATACAGTAACTCCCAATAATCAACTTGGACCTTCATGGCTGCTAACCTAGCGGCATTCTGTGTATGTATTTCTTCCCAAGTCATTCCCGAGGTATATGCCGCACGTTTGGCACTCTTCCAATTATTGTTAACAGAAATCATATCCTGCACTGCATGAGCATTTACATCTGAAGCAAAATAAAATTGCAAAGCATCCGAAATCTTTAATATATTACTCATAATTTATCCCATATCACTTTTCTTAACAATGTAAAATAATTATTATTCTGCTCATCTAGATCTAACAAACATTCCCAGCGCGTTAATAATGTACGCCAAGTTAGCGAACACCAATCTTTGTTACGACGACTAGCGTGCCCATCAGGCGTGAGCAACACCAATATCCAATAACCTCCTTTTGACAATCTAAGCACCTCTTTTTTATAGGCGGGAAGCTGCCCTGAAGTAACTTGGTGGTTAAACTTGGATTCAATTGCTACAACAAAACTAACGCCACCGGGTAATTCCCAATAAAAGAACAGATCAATACGCTTCCCATTTCTTAACACTTTTTCCGCCACCACATTCAAGCTAACAGCAGAATCTATTTTTTTGATAGCGGCAAAAAAACCAGCATGATTACCTAAGCCATATAACAATGCATGAAGAAATGATTGAGTTCTTTTTTTGGAAACTCGAAGATCGCCATTTGCATTTAAGAAATGACAAATTGCTTTAATCAATTGGGGTTCCGTTGGAGAAAAGCCTAAAGGCTGATAGGGAATACCTAGCACATGATTTTCTCTTAAACAACCAAAATAACTACTAATGGAATTGACATCAATTTTCAAGTTATATAATGAACGCACTATATACCCAGCAAGTAATCGTTCATGTTTTTGTAATTGTAATGATGCAGACAAGAGCATCTTACTTGATATAGTATATTTTGATCGATGGGATACCACTGCCAATTGATGAATAACCTCATCATTACTTGCATACGATATATGATCTTCTATAGACGACTTTATCATATTAACATATTACTAAAATGCGCACCCCCGGAAAAACCAAGGGGTTAGTTTATTAAACCACTAGAAACGACAATTCCGGGCCACTCAAAGGCACCTGTTATCGCAGCAACCCCATCTACCCCTATCAATCATCTTCTTTCTCCCGTATCGTTTGCTTGCGCAATCATGGCTTGGAGTGTTCCGATGGGCTCCAGTATCTGTCACACTTCTATTTCGTACCCGGCAGAGCCAGAGAACTCTCGCCATAATAATCTCAAGTACAGCCTAAAAAATTTCAATGCCTTAGGTTTAATGTGGAAAAACATTAGGAAAAACCCTAATATTAACGATAAAATACCTAATTTTTTCAATAATCTGGGATGTTGGGTTGCCCACCCTCCTTGAAAGTTAATATATTAGAACTATACAGTTACCGTCAATACCCCAACTCCCTTTTCAACCAAGCCGGCGCCACAACCCTGACCCCTGAACCAAACCCCAGCAACCACCAGCGCAGCTGTTGGGTGTTGTTGACGGTGGCGCTTACCTGCAAGCGCCCGTCCCGTTTTTTTACGATCTTTTGATCTTTGCTCAATGGCGTCTCGAACAGATGCATACCTGCTTCATGTGAAAATACAGCCGTCAGCCGGAAGGGCTTGCCATCCCCCACCACATATTCAAATGCGCCCGAAGCAATATATTCATCCAGATTGAAATCCCCGGGGATCTCAAAGCCTTCATCCAAAGGTTCGCATTTTCTGAACCGATGAAGGGCATACTGCAACGGATCGTCATAGTTCCAGACCGCGCCGACCAGATAAATGACACTGTCACGATAAACAATGCCATAAGGCTTGAAATTGTATTCTGCTTCGGCCTTTCCC
>JALVRY010000481.1 GCA_027024625.1 Thiotrichaceae bacterium | reverse complement strand
GGATTATGGTGCGGTAATGACTAATATTTCAATTTTTGAAAAAGGTGTCTTGGTCTTTTCACAAGAACAAGCCTTTGGCGGGAAGCAGCTTACCTCTGAAATTATGCAACGCTTTGGTTTAACTTGGCACGATGCAGGCTTAGCCAAAAAAGAAGGGAATTTACCTGAAAATTATATACCCGAAGTGCTTGAGCCATTTAAAGACAGAATGACAGAACAACTGAATCGATTTTTGCAGTTGTTTTATGCTTCTGGACAATATGGTTATATTGATAAAATACTATTAGCTGGCGGCTGTGCATTAATTCCTGGCATCGATGAGCAAATTCAAACAGATTTAGGAATTCCCACGGCTATTGTGAATCCATTCAGCAATTGTGCTTTAGGATCGACAGTTAACCCACAACGCTTTACGTCTGATATTCCAGCACTATTGCATGCGGCAGGCTTATCATTGAGGGGGCTAAGTTAATGGCAAATTTTAACTTACTGCCTTGGCGTGAAAAGGCCAGAGAAGAGAAGAAAAAACAATTTTTTATTGGTATGGGGGTTGCAGCTGGAGTCGCTGCATTAGGTGTTTTCCTTGGTCATACGTTTATGCAAAATAAAGTTTCTTTTCAAGGAGAAAGAAATCAATACTTACAATCAGAAATTAGTATTTTAGACAAAAAAATACGAGAAATTAAAAAGCTTGATGAAACACGCCAAGCTTTAATGGATCGAATAAAAGTCATCGAAGAGCTGCAATCAACGCGTCCTGCTATTGTTCACCTATTTGATGAAATGGTGGCAGCCTTACCTAAAGGAATGTATCTCACTCATTTGCAACAAAAAGGTACACAGGTTGGGATAGAGGGCAAAGCTGAATCCAATGCTCGAGTTTCTAGTTATATGAATAAGCTAAATGCATCACGCTGGTTAAGCTCTTCTAACTTACAAATTATTTCAGCTGAGAAAAATAAATCAGACGATATTCAACTGCGTGATTTTAGGCTGCAAGTCAAGCAGCTGTTAAAAGCAAGAAAAGAAGAAAAGAAGAAAAACTTAGCTCAACAGGTGGTGACGAAATGAGTCTACAAGATGATTTAAATAACCTCGTTGAAGACCCTGCCAGCGTTCCATTTGGTGTTAAGTTGGGAGCTGCAATTGTTTTAATGGGTGTTGTTCTTTTTTTAGGCTATAAGTTTCTAATTGTGGATGACATTGCTGAATTGGATGCTATTACTGCAAAAGAACCTGAACTTAAAAAGACACTGGAAAAAAAGCAAAAACGTGCCAGTTTACTGCCCGTGTATAAAGCTCAATTAAAGGAAATGCAGCTGACCTTTGGCTCAATGATTCAACAACTTCCGAGCCAAACAGAAATACCGGGCTTAATCTTAGATATATCTGAAACAGGTTTATCTAACGGTTTGATGATAGAAGTTTTTGAGCCAAAAGCGGAAGTGCTACAAGAGTTTTATGCAGAAAAACCGATAAGTCTGAAAGCAACAGGGACATATCATGAGTTAGCAAAATTCAGTAGCGATATTGCGGCACTACCGCGTATTGTGACACTGCATGATATAGATTTAGCTCCATACAACAAGAATAAAAAAGATGGAGAAGAGAGTAACAAGTTGGAAATGCAGGCCATCATAAAAACATATCGTTATTTGGATGAGGATGAAACTGATGAATAAAAAAGTATTATTACTCTCCTGTGCTTGCTTATTATCAGCTTGTAATGATGATATGAATGATCTAAAGAAGTATGTAGAACAGGTTAAGGCACGCCCTGCGGGTATTGTGGAGCCTATCCCAGAATTACGTCCTTACCGTAGTTTTACTTACCCTAATCATGATAAAGATCCCTTTGATAGTAGTGTATTAAAAGTAGCGGTTGCTCCTGTCTTCAAGCAAGGCATAACACTTGATCGTAGTCGTGTACCCGAATTTTTAGAAAGCTTTCCTCTGGATGGGTTTACTATGGTGGGAACGGTAAAAAGAAATGGCATTAACTGGGGCTTAGTAAAGATTCCAGATGGTACGATTCATCGGGTCAAGGTGGGTAATTATATGGGACAAAATTACGGAAAAGTGGTTTCCATCACTGAAGGGAAAATACGCCTAAAAGAAGTCATTCCAAATGGAATGGGCGGCTATAAAGAGCATGATAATGCAATTTCACTCACTGAAGTAACAAGTGGTTGATAAACAAAACCTGAATAAAGGGTTGTGCCAATTGTCGGTGATAGCATTCCTTTGATCTTTGGGGTGTTATGATGCATAACATAAAGATTGAACCAAATAATAATAAATAAAAAATGGTTATCAAAATGAATAAATTAAATCATCTTCGAGCTTTTGTGCTTGTTGCCCTCATGGGAGTTGCTTCTGTTATTCAAGCAGGTGGCACAGCCTCATTAAAGGGTATTGATTCACGATTAATGCCATCTGGGCAAGTCGAGCTTCTGTTGCATTTTAATCAAGATGCACCTTCACCTAAGGTTTTTGTCTGGTCAAATCCTGTTCGTACTGTTTTTGATTTTCAAGATGTCATGTTATCAATGTCAATGCGAAATAAATCAATTAATCAAGGAAATATTGATAAATTGGTAATGCGAGAGGCGGGCGGAAAACTGCGCATGGTTGCTCACCAAACACAATTT
>JALVRY010000480.1 GCA_027024625.1 Thiotrichaceae bacterium | reverse complement strand
GGTAGCCGTTTATTGCGTCGATGGTTGAATAAGCCACTAAAAGATCAGGCGGTATTGCGAAATCGCCATCAGTCTGTTGAAGCTTTCATTCAGCAGTATTATTACGAAGAACTACGTGAACCACTCAGACATATTGGTGATATAGAACGCATAGCCGCCCGTATTGCACTCGGTACAGCAAGACCACGAGACTTATCAACGCTACGAGACTCCATCAAAGTTATTCCGCAATTGCATCATGTGCTTGCCAAGGTAGATCATCCTCATATTCAAACGCTGTATCAATCAGCGGATCCCCATCCAATACTGGTTGATTTACTAGATGCAGCGATTATTGAAAATCCTCCCGTAGTCTTGCGCGACGGCGGTGTGATTGCCGATGGTTATGATGCTGAATTGGATGAGCTACGCAATTTAAGGCGTAATTCTGATCAGTATTTACTGGATTTAGAAACTCGTGAAAAAGAACGAACAGGGATTAATCACCTAAAAGTGGCATATAACCGCGTACATGGTTTTTATATCGAAATCCCACGAACACACTCCAATGATGTACCTGCTGATTATGTTAGGCGACAAACGCTCAAAGCGGTGGAACGTTTTATTCTGCCTGAATTGAAAAAGTTTGAAGACAAGGTGCTCTCCGCTCGTGAAAAATCATTAGCAAAAGAAAAAATGCTATACGATGAGCTATTAACTACCTTAGCTCAAGATATATACGCACTGCGTAACACTGCTCAAGCTGTTGCAGAAATTGATGTGCTAACAAACTTTGCAGAACGGGCTGTATTACTAAACTATTGTGCGCCTGAATTAACAAAAAAAACGGGGATTTCAATTACCGCAGGGCGACACCCCGTTGTTGAAAGTACACTGGATGAGCCTTTTGTACCAAATGATTTAATTATGAATCAGCAACGTCGTATGTTAATGATTACAGGTCCCAATATGGGCGGTAAATCAACTTATATGCGGCAGGTGACGCTTATTGTACTTATGGCACACATTGGTAGTTATGTCCCAGCTCAAGCGGCTGTAATTGGACCAATTGATCGTATTTTTACCCGTATTGGAGCACATGATGATTTAAGCACAGGGCGCTCAACCTTTATGGTAGAGATGACAGAAGCCGCAAATATTTTAAATAATGCAACATCAAATAGTTTAGTGTTAATGGATGAAATAGGGCGGGGAACCAGTACTTTTGATGGTTTATCGCTAGCATGGGCATTTGCTGAACATCTTGCCAGAAAAAAGAAAGCTTATACCTTATTCGCCACACATTATTTTGAATTAACCACCTTAGCAAATCAAACCAGTAACATTTCCAATGTGCATATCGATGCAATAGAGCATGGCGATAAAATTGTATTCTTGCACTCAGTGAAAGAAGGCCCAGCCAACCAAAGCTATGGTTTACAAGTGGCTCAATTAGCCGGTGTACCAAAAGGAATCATCCAAGAAGCCAGAAGAAAAATGCAGGATTTAGAAAAGGGTAGGCAGCACTCAACAATACAAGAGGGAGAAACCCTACCACTTGGCTTAATGTTTACCGAACCAGAAATTGATGAAACAGCAGAACAGCTTAAAAAAGAATTAGAAACAATTGACCCCAATGAATTAACACCACGACAAGCATTGGATGTTTTGTATCAATTAAAGGAAAGCTTCAATAACAACTAGAGTATGGTAGATAAATCTGACTGCCAAAAGGCGGTGGTTTCAACCTAAATTACTGATAAGTGGTGTATAATTGAAATAAAGGGCGAGCCACTCTAGCAAATGACTCGCTCTCTTCTTTTTTTAACGGGTGATCCTTTAAATAAGGAATATGCACTACCTAGAAATTAATGACGGAAGTGACGCATCCCTGTAAATACCATTGCCATTCCATGTTCATCAGCAGCATCAATGACTTCTTGGTCACGCATAGAACCACCCGGTTGAATAACAGCAGTAATACCAGCCTCATTCGCTTGATCAATACCATCACGGAATGGGAAGAAGGCATCAGATGCCATCACTGAACCTGGTACTTCCAAGTTTTCATCTTGTGCTTTAATGCCTGCAACTTTAGCTGAATAAACTCGGCTCATTTGCCCTGCACCAACACCTATCGTTTGTTGATTTTTAGTGTAGACAATGGCATTAGATTTAACGAATTTAGCCACTTTCCATGCAAATAATAGATCACGCATTTCGTCATTTGATGGTGTACGTTCAGTAACGACTTTGAGATCATCTTCAGTAACCATGCCAATATCTTTATCTTGAACTAGCAAGCCACCATTAACACGTTTAAATTCTAGACCGGCTTGTGGAGCACCCCACTGGCCACATTCCAATAATCGTACATTTTTCTTTGCTGATACCGCTTTAATTGCACCTTCTGTTACTTCTGGAGCAATAATAACTTCAACGAATTGACGATCGACTATTGTTTGAGCTGTTTCTTCATCTAAAGCTTGATTAAAGGCGATAATGCCACCGAAAGCTGAAGTAGGGTCGGTTTTGAAGGCTAGGTCATAGGCATCTAAAATATTATCTGCAATGGCCACGCCGCAAGGGTTGGCATGTTTGACGATGACGCAAGCTGGCTCATTAAATTGTTTTACACATTCTAAGGCTGCATCCGTATCACCAATATTATTGTAGGAT
>JALVRY010000479.1 GCA_027024625.1 Thiotrichaceae bacterium | reverse complement strand
GCAACATATTCCAGAATTAAAAAACTATGCTGACCAGAAAAACCGTAATGAACAGGCTTAGGCACGCGAATAGACTCGGGCTTGCTTAACTCAAGTAAACCATGAAACTCTGCCTCAAACATGGGGAGCAATGCTTTCTGATTACTCTTGATAAACCAATGTTCATTTTCTTTATTGCTTACTTTCCATGCTTGATTAATGCAGCCACCTCCCATGGCTTGTACAGATGAAAAGAGAATATCTCGCCCTAAAATTTGGCTTAACTGCCGTTCAGTATCCTTCCAGTTACCATTCATCTCTGTTGCTATTCCATTGAGTTTAAAGTGGGGTGTAGGCTAATCATATAAAGTTTTTATAACTCACCAATAAAATAAATTATTAGAAGGTGTCAAATGAGCATAAAAAAGAAATCATCAGGTTTTACCCTGTTAGAGCTAATTATTACCGTCTCTATCGCGACTATTCTAGCATCAATTGCATTACCCAATTTACAAACTTTTGTGATGAATAATCGGGTTGCTAGTGCCAGTAGCTTATTTCAAGTATCCCTTGCCTATGCTCGTAGTGAATCCATTAAAAGAGGCTTTAATGTGAGTGTATGTGTTGCTAACCCAACTCAAACAGCCTGTGATGCTACTCAAGATAATTATGCTAGAGGTTGGTTGGTTTTTACGGATTTTGATAACAATGGCGTATTCAACCCTGCTGTGAGAGGAGATACTAATGGTGATGGTGTTATAACGATGGCCGATGAAAATGAAACAATCTTACAAGTCTCGCAAGCCCTAAATAGCAAACTAGCCATTCATAACGCAGGCGTTTTTGAAGACTCAATCACCTTTCGCCCAACAGGGCAGGTAACCGCAGCACTGGTTAACCCTAATGATCGTTTTTATATTGATACCGACAACAAAACACATAGAAATATCGTTATCGGTGTAACAGGGCGAATTAAGCCTTGTGTGGTATCAACACCAAGCTCAATGGCAACTTGCTAGGAGCTTGTCCAAGAACTAGAAGCGTAGCGAAAATCACAGAAATATCATAAGGTGGGTTTATTGAATGAGGCAAATAGTTGTTCTATTTAACGAGTTTAATAAGTCCAGATTATGATGTTTATGGGATTTGCAGTAGCTTATTAGTTCTCGGACAAGCTCCTAGGACTCTGCTCTAAGCGCCTTGGGCAATACAAAGAATACATTTTCTTTAATGCCTTGATCATCATTAAGAATAGTAGCTCCTAATGATTTAAGGCGTTGTGTTACCTCATCAACTAACACTTCGGGGGCGGAAGCTCCCGCAGTTAAACCAATATTAGGCTTATCTTTTAACCACTCTTCTTTGATGTCGTCGGCGGTATCAATCAAATACGCAGGTGTGCCGCGTTTCTCTGAAAGTTCGCGTAGGCGATTAGAATTAGAACTGTTGGGTGAACCAACCACCAAAATCAAATCACACTTTCCTGATAGATTTTTGAGCGCGTCCTGCCGATTCTGTGTGGCGTAGCAAATATCATCTTTCTTAGGGCCAATAATGGCAGGGAATTTCTCACGCAAGGCATCAATCACCAGATAAGCATCATCTACCGATAATGTCGTCTGCGTAACAAAAGCTACCTTGTCTGGATTATTTAAGTTAAGGGCAGCGACTTCCTCAACCGAATCAACACGGTAAATATCCCCGCCGTGCTTGCTATGGTATTGACCCATTGTGCCGATTACTTCGGGGTGACCCTTGTGTCCAATTAAAATCGTCTCTCTGCCTTCTTTACTATAACGAGCCACTTCCAAATGCACTTTTGTCACCAAGGGGCAAGTGGCATCAAATACATTCAAACCACGTCGTTTGGCTTCTTCTTGTACTGCCAATGAAACCCCATGAGCGCTAAAAATCACAGTAGCATCATCGGGGACTTCATCCAATTCTTGCACAAAAATTGCCCCTTTCTCGCGTAAATCATTCACCACAAAACGGTTATGCACTACTTCATGGCGAACATAAATCGGTTTACCTAATACCTCAATAGCACGGTTAACAATTTCAATAGCACGATCAACGCCAGCACAAAAGCCGCGTGGGTTAGCGAGAGTGACTTGCATGGTGATTTTTCTGGTGATTAAAGAGGGGTAAATATATCAGATCTTTTATGCAAAGGTCTCCAATAAGGTTTTTTCTATGCAATTTGACAACGCCGTACGCTATTGTATGGTAATAAAACCCCAATCCACACCCTAGCCAATAAGGACAAAGCATGTCGGACGATGCTAAAAACCAGCCTGTTATTCCTAATGATTTTCAGATCAATAATTATAAAGATAGAAAGAAATTTCGGGAGATAATAAAGGCAGAACTACAAAAGTATGATAAGTCAGCGGTACAGGTATTTGCACTGCGGCAGGCATTGCGAACAGCGTGGGTGTTAGAAGGAGCAACCGTAAAAGACCATAAAAAATTAGACCGATTTTATTTTTATTATCTTCGGGCATTGACGGCGGCGGCGAGCGTTGGGATGATAAAATCTAAAGAAGCAAAAGCCGCCGCCGCGGGTGCCCCCACCCCCCCGCTCCCGCGGCACCGCCCCTCCCCGCCCCCCGGGGCCATCGACCTCGCCCCCGGCGCCGCCCCCCGCGACCTGCTCGACACCGTGCACCCCGCGGCC
>JALVRY010000478.1 GCA_027024625.1 Thiotrichaceae bacterium | reverse complement strand
ATTTTTTGATATTCAAGTCATTATCGAAGAAGCATAGCCGAGCTACGCGACTGAGAGAATGGCTTGAATAGCGGAAAATAGACCAGTAAATTGTTAAATTAATTGTGCACTCCTACTTATTTGAGACCTTTTATACAAGGTCTCTATTTATACAAGCATAAAAAAGGGGCTAGTTGGCTCCTTTTTTATGCTTACAATAAGCTACTTAGTGTTAGTTCCTGACGTGTTTGAAGCTGCTGTTGGTTCAACTGTATTGGCTGTAGATGTAGTAGTTGGTTTATAAAAGCTACTATTTTTCCAATCATAAGGGGTGGCAGTTGGAGCGACAGGGGCTTGTGGCTGCGACATTGCACGTTGTTTCTGCACAGTAGTTGGATAATTCATATTTTGAGGTATAGGTGCTGGTACGTTGTTACTTCCAGTAAATGGCATCTTATTATTTAAGTTCGGCATTTTCCATGGGGAGTTATTTCCCATAGAAGGCATTTTCCAGTTGGAGTTATTATTCCAAGGCATATTGTTACTCCAACCTGAGTTTTTGTTATTTCCCCAAGGCATGCTGAACCCAGAGCCGTTATTATTTCCCCAAGGCATGCTGAACCCAGAGCCGTTATTATTTCCCCAAGGCATGCTGAACCCAGAGCCGTTATTATTTCCCCAAGGCATGCTAAATCCTGAGCCATTATTATTCCCCATCGGCATTTTCCATCTAGAACCATCTGGGCTACTCATTCGAGGCATTTTCCAGTTTGATGCATTATTACCGATGATTGGCATATTCCAATTAGAACCATTATTGCCAAAGCTTTTTCCCATGTTTATATTTGGCATGTTAAAACCAGTGCCATTATTGCTAAAGCTTTTTCCCATATGCATGTTTGGCATATGAAAACCAGTGCCATTATTACCAAAGCTTTTTCCCATATTCATATTTGGCATGTTAAAACCAGTGCCATTATTACCAAAGCCTTTTCCCATGTGCATGTTTGGCATATGAAAGCCAGTACCATTGTTACCGAAGCTCTTTCCCATATTCATGTTAGGCATTTTCCAGCTCGAGCCATTATTTCCCATGCTTGGCATAGACCAACCAGAATTGTTTCTTTGGGTATTCATTTGTGGAGGAGGGGGGGGAGCGATATTTGTTTGATTTGCTGTAGAGACAGTTGCTGTATTAGTTGTTGTATTACTAGATTCATTTGCCATTGCTGCGGGAATTGATACAAATAAAATTACAGTAGTGATTAGTGTGTGTTTCATGATTAGCTCTCCGTGAACCCAAGGGAATAAGTCTTTTTAGATAATTCCCTATTATATAATGTGAGACCTTTTTACCTTCGTTATCCTTCCGTGCAAAGGTCTCAATATGAGTATTTCAAAAGTATCTCCTTAGCAGAGAAGCTAACAGAGATTCTGCTTAAATTATACATTCTTAATTGCCTCTGGAAATATTTAATCTGAAGCTCTCGAGGAAAATGCACCATCATAAATATTAATAATATGCAGATAGATAATGCCAATGATGATTGGTTAACAATATAACAATTGTTAAGATTTTATACATATTATGCTGGTATAGTCGCTCGCACAAAATCTGTAACAAGTCTGTTACAAATCTGTAAAAATTTTTTCTAAAATTGAATTGGGGAATTCCAATGAAAGCTATTTCACTAATTAAGGTAGTGCAAGCTGCGCTATTGTGCCTTTTTGTATCTGTAAATACTGCAAGTGCAGCTACAGTAAATATGGATGGACCGACAACGGGGCATGTCTCTACATTACAGGTTAAGACAGCGGTCAAGAAAAAGCATAAAGGGCGTATTATTTATGCTAAGAGAAAAGCGACAAAAAAGTACCCCAACTGCCATATAATAAAGATGATTACAACAACGGGGGAGTTTAGATATATCCGTTATGCTTGTGGTAGAGGATAAATAAGTTTCTTCACAACAAGGGTTGTTAGTTTGCTAAACCCTTGTTGCATCATAGTTTTATATGAATTTTCTTACAAACCATCAGGCAAGGGGCTAGCTTGTTGTTCTTCTTCTGCTTTGGCTTGTGTTTCAAAGTATTTTACTAATTCATCTGTAGTAATAGGACCTACAATAATTCCTGCAAACACAGCTTCTGGTGAGAATATCATAAGCGTCGGTGTAACAAGAGGGGCTTGGGGGGCATTGCTGTGTATTAATTTTTCCACGTCCGTTACATCGGCAAGTAGATTGGTAAATTCTAGGTCTTGATTACTAACAAATGCTTTCGCCTGCTTCTTCATTTCTGAACCATCAAGCGAAATACCAATTACCTGTGCGTTATAATTTTCGGCAATCGCATCAAAATCTGAAAGATGGTGAATAAACTTACGACAAGATGGGCAATCGTAGCTCCATATTTCAATCACCGTCCACTTTCCTTTTCCGATATAATCTGCAAAGTTAGCTTTAGAGTCATTTTCTAAATTTGTAGCGGCAAAGGCAGATACTGACAGCAGTAAATAGGCAACTATAATAGAGAGTATTTTTTTCATATTGATTTTCCAGTTATTATTAATGTGAGACTTTTTTCTACAAAAGTCTCAATATGTCTACATAGCGAAACTAATATACATGAATAGTTCCAAATCATCTGTATCTTGTGTGCTCTTTGATCTAGATGGAACCTTACTCGATACAGCTCCCGATATGCTACATGCTCTCAATGCAGTGTTACGAGCAGAAAACCATCAAGAACTCACCCTTGATGAAATACTATCGACTGCTTCACATGGTAGTGCGGCAATGCTTTCGTTTGCTTTTGGTAAAGAACAAAATAAAGAGGACGTATCTCGAAGGCAAAAACTATTCCTAAACCGGTACGTAGAAAACATTTGTATAGATACAACTTTATTTAGTGGAATGGAAAATGTTTTAGATGAGCTGGAACAGCAAGCTATCCACTGGGGTGTGGTCACCAATAAGCCGAGTTACCTAACAATGGCACTATTAGATAAAATTGGTTTGTTGAAGCGGCTGTGTAGTGTAATCAGTGGTGATACCTTGGCAACAAATAAACCAAGTCCAGAACCGTTATTTGCCGCAGCCAGTGAGTGTGGAGCATTAGCCAGTGAGTGTATTTATGTTGGTGATGCTCAGCGAGATATTGAAGCAGCAAATAGAGCAGGGATGCTAAGCCTGCTAGCCAGCTATGGTTATATTGGTGAAAATGATCAACCAGAAACATGGCAAGCAAATGGAATTATTTCTGCACCAGAAGAAATATTAGACTGGTTGGAATATACAGGAACACCATCATATAACACATATCAGGAGCAAATATGCCACTAAGTAGCTTTATTGATGACAACGCTATACTGCTTGTTTCTGTCTTTATGTTTGCTTTGGGGTTACTTGTTGCCTACTTTATTTTTAATCCGCCATTACAGGAAGCGTTAAAAAAATTAGAGCAATTAGAATTTGAAAAAACAACAATGGATGCCCTGCATGAAGAGCGTCTACAAATGCTTGATGACTCGCGTGATCAGCTCTATAACGCCTTTGCTGGCTTATCACAACGTGCTTTAAAAGATAATAATGCTCAATTTCTTCAGCTAGCGCAGGAAACAATGGGGCGTTTTCACAATTCTGCCCAGATGGATTTAGAGCATCGCAAAGAAGCTGTTGATGAGTTAATCAAGCCGATTCAAGAAGCTTTAGATCGGACGACGCAACAAGTCACTAAAATAGAAAAAGAACGGCATGAATCTTTTGGAGTATTAACTGAGCAGCTAAAATCTATCGCAGGCGATCAAGATAATTTACGACAAGAAACCCGTAAGCTTGTTACCGCTTTACGTCGTCCGGAAGTGCGAGGGCAGTGGGGTGAGATTAGTTTAAAGAGAATTGCAGAATTAGCAGGAATGGTTGAGTACTGTGATTTCACCGAGCAAGTACATCAATCCGATGCCGAGCGAGCTATCCGCCCCGATATGATCGTCAATATGCCAGATTCTCGGCAACTTATTATCGATGCAAAAACACCAATGGAGGCCTACTTAGATGCAGCGAGTACAGAAGATGAAACTGAGCGTAAGATACAATTAATACGACATGCTAAAATTGTACGGGATCACATGAAAGAGCTAGCAAGCAAGCGCTACTGGGATCAATTTTCAGATGCTCCAGACTTTGTGATCTTGTTTATTCCGGGAGATCAATTTTTATCGGCAGCCTTGGAATATGATAAATCACTATTGGCCGACTCTTTATCGGAACGTGTGATTTTATCAACGCCAAGTAGTTTAGTTGCCCTATTAAGAGCAGTGGCATTTGGTTGGAAACAAGAAAGATTAGCTGAGAATGCAGGAAAGATTCGAGAATTAGGTGAAGAGCTATATAAGAGGGTCGCTATTTATACTGAACATATGACACGCTTAGGAAAAACATTAACAAGTAGTGTCGATCATTATAATAAAGCAGTAGGCTCTTTGGAGCGTAGCGTACTTCCAGGGGCGAGGCGTTTTTCTGAGCTAGGTTTGCAAGAAAAGAAAGAAATACCCAAAACAGACATGATTGAGACGATGCCACGCATGCCCGTGACCTCGGCTGATGATACAAAGCAAAGTTAACGATAGAGCGTCTTTTGTATCTCTTTTGAGAAATAGTATGAGACCCTGAATTTAATATAATGCGATAAGTATTTTATGATCTTCTGATATGTGTTCAGAAGATGCTGTTAATGACGATCAATATGAGGTATGGCAATGGCTCTTGAGGTAAATGGTACAAGTGTTGAAACGACCGATGAAGGTTTTTTAGTTAATGTTAATGACTGGAATGAAGATATTGCAAAAGCAATGGTAGAAGCTGAAGGTCTTGAGTGTACTGATAAACATATGGATGTTATTAACTACCTGCGTGAAGAGCATGTATCTAAAGGTGAAGAACCTAATGAGCGTACAATCCTTAAAGCAATGAAAGATGTTTGGGGCAAAAAGCCATCAAGTAAAGAGTTATTTAAGCTGTTTCCTGGTGCTCCTAGCAAGCAAGGTCGTAAATGTGCAGGTTTGCCAAAAAGTAATCGCAAAGGTGGTTACTAATAAATTATTAATAACTAAACCTTGCTATTTTTAGTGGGGTTTTGAGAAGGTGTACCCTTTCAGGGGTATGCTATTAAAAAGCAATATTTTGTATATTGCACATAGATTTTAAAGATTCTGTTGGAGAATACAACATGGCTACTAAACAAGAAATGATTGATGAAATGCTAGAAATGCAAAAGAAATTTGATGTTGACGGTTTCGATGCAGAAGCATATTACACAAGTGATGAAGGTAAAGAGCATCGTCGTCGCTATCAAGAACTTACTAATATGGTTCGTGATGTAGCATCTGAAGAAGTAAAATTCTGGAAGTAATTCCGAATCATTGCTTTAAAAAAACCGAGTACTTGCTCGGTTTTTTTATGCTCGTAATAAATGTGGTTGAAGTATTGGTGTTACGGTTTCAGGCTTAACAAAGCTGTAAAAACCAATGCACTTACCTCAATAATTTCAATCGTAGCTCCTAGTGTATCACCTGTTATTCCGCCAATTTGTTTTATTATCATCCACTTTAATAAAAGCAGCACAAAAATAGACAATATAAAAATTAAAGGGTTAAACCAAAGTAGGACAACAGATAAGAATAGCAACATAACGGAAATATCACTGATGGGGAGATTTTGTTTAACGGTATACGCTAATCCCTCCTGTTTGGCAGTTGGCAAAAGGAAAATTAAAGCAGAAGCTCCAAGGCGTGCAATGATAGGGGCAAAAAATAATATTTGCCAATTGTCAGCTTCTAATAATGCCGATAGAGCGGTGACTTTTAAGAGTACAATTAAAACAATAGCAGAGACCCCTGCCGTACCAGAACGCGGGTCTTTCATAATAGTAAAAATGCGTTCTTTATCACCATGTCCGCCTAGCCAAGCGTCAGCACTATCTGCCAACCCATCTAAATGTAAAGCTCCAGTGATAATAACCCAGAGTGCACAGATAATTGCAGCGACTAAGAGAGGCTGATTTGTGTATGAAAGCAACCATGCACAGACACTAAGCAGTAGGGCAATAATAAAACCAACTACAGGATAATAAAGCACAGAGCGTCCGATTTGCTTATCGTTATATTGTTCGGAGATGGGAACAGGTAGACGTGTTAAGAAGCTTTGAGCAACCCAATAATGTTGCAGGTGTTTTTTCATCAAGTTTGCTCAATATTTCCATGAGAAATTAAACTAGGCCAATCACCTGTCTCATCATGATGAATACGGATGCGAGTTAAGTTGGCATAATCCACATCAATTCGGAAAAGATTTTCTTCCTGCATACCTAAAATTTTCATCAGAATAATACGAATAACGCCTGCATGGGTGATAAGTAGAAGCTTTTGACCTTTATGTTCATTTAATAAGCTTTGCCAGCACTCTAGTACACGACAACGAAAATGTTGAAATGATTCTCCTTTCGGTGGTGTAACTTGTGTTGGGTTATTCCACCAGTCTTGTAGTAATTGATTATCAGTTACTAATATATCATCAGGTGTACAACCTTCCCAACGACCAAAGTCTATTTCCTGTAATGCTGAGCGATCATCAATGGGTAAACGGTGGCGTTCAGCTAAATGATTTGCAAAGTTTTGGCAACGAAGTAGGGGGGAGCTAATGATCATATCCCAAGTATTATCACCTTGAGTTGCTCTTTCCATCTGTTGCCAACCGGTATCACTGAGTTTAACATCGGTGGAGCCACGAAACACATCATCGCCTTCAACCTGACCATGTCGAAGTAATTCTATTATTGTAGTTGTCACGATTTCTCAGAAACCCCAGCTTCAGCAAAAGTTGCCATCGTATTATGAAGCAGGAGTGCCTGTCGAATAATTGGGATAGCCATTGCAGCACCGCTGCCTTCACCTAATCGCATCCCCAAATTGAGGATTGGTTCGGCTTGTAGGGCTGCAAGCAGTTGTTGATGGCCCTGTTCCGCAGATGTATGTGCAAATAACATCCATTGACGAACATCTGGCTGGATATGCACGGCTTGTAAGGCTGCAGCAGTGCTAATAAAACCATCAACTAAAATAGGTACGCCTAGCTGAGCGCATCGAATATAGGCTCCAGTTAAAGCTGCAATCTCAAACCCACCGACATTTAAGAGTATGTCTAAAGGTTCTTGAATTTGAGCTTGGTGCAATTTGATAGCCTTATCAATAATGCTTGCTTTGTGCAGGATACCTTTATCATCAAGCCCTGTGCCTGCTCCTGTTAATTCTTGTGCGTTTTTATCCAAGATGAGGCAGGCAATAGCTGTTGCTGATGTGGTATTGGCGATACCCATTTCACCACCGATAAAACAGTCAGCTTGCTTAGCTCGCTCAGCTGCATCAAAGCCTGCTTGCAAGGCTAAGTTAAGCTCTTTTTCTGTCATTGCAGACTGTCTTGCAAAGTTTGCCGTAGCATTGCCTACTCGCTGAGAAATAACTTTGTCTAGTGATGTGAAATCTTTAACACCGACATCAATAATTTCAAAATTAGCTTGAGCCTCCTCAGCTAAAACACTAATAGCGGCCCCACCATTAGCAAAGTTTTTCACCATTTCTGCCGTAACGGCTTGTGGAAATGCAGAAACAGATTCATCAGCAATGCCATGATCAGCAGCAAAAATACTAATATGAATTTTCTCTAATTTAGGTTTAACCGTATCTTGCCAAGCTGCAAATTGTATAGCTATAGATTCTAAAAAACCGAGAGAGCCAGGTGGTTTAGTCAGTGTAGCTTGGTGAGCTTCAGCAAGTTTTTGGCTTGCTTTATTGGGCGGGGTAATGGCGTTACTTATCCAGTCATTCATAAGTTTGTAGTTATATATTTTTAGATGGCTTCCTAGGAGTTTGTCCGAGAATTGAGGGAAAATCTAGCCAAATTCAGCTTTTCCGCAGTAGGCTCACTATTCTCAGACAAGCTCCTAGGGTATTTTATGTGATTCTTGATTGCAAATTGCAGATGTATTGCAATTGAATTAGGAATAGTTAATCCAGATTGCTTGTGTTCTTTATGATTATTGGTAGTCTTCACCATCAGTTCGAAATATAGGCCAACTACATGACAGTTAAAACACGATTTGCTCCCAGCCCCACAGG
>JALVRY010000477.1 GCA_027024625.1 Thiotrichaceae bacterium | reverse complement strand
CATCCCATGCTTGTAGTTTTGGCTTATTATCAAACGCAACCTTTCCAAATATAGTTCCTGCTGAAAGCTCTCGAAAATTTAGTTTATCAAAACCCGATTCAAAACAAATATCTACACCTGAAACTTCATCCTGTGTATTATCTAAAAACTGGAAACTAACAGACTTTGGTACGGTGACACGGGCAACTGTATGGTATATATCAATATCTTGCTTGGCAATTGCCTGTGTATTGATCTTATCAAGGTGCAACACCGTTTCTAAATAATTTGTAGCATGTTCTACCCCATGAGCCAAATGAGGTTTTCCGCATTCAATTGTTACTGATGGGCAGTGTTCAGACATCGCCATTGATTGAACACCTTTGGGTGTCTCAAAGAACACAACAGTACGCGAAAATAACATCGACAAATGTAGAAAAGCATTATCTAAGCGATTGATACAACCATAATGCGGATTTCTCCCCGTGTTATTATGCACATCGATACTCGCAAAAACTTGACGCTCCACCATGATATTTACAACTTGCTGCATCAAACGCGTTTCATCACAAGCTTCTATCTCTGTACTTGGCCAAACACGATTATAGTCGGGTTGATTTTCTAAACGACGCACTCCCTGTTTGGCAGCGGCTATATTGCCAAAAAAAATACTAAGCGAACGCGGTAATTCTCTCGTTAGATAACGCTTTAGCAAGGCTTGTACTGCAAAAAAACCCGTGTCTTCATTAGCGTGTAGCAAAACAGAAATAAACAAAGGCTGTTTTTGCTTTCCTTCTAAATGTAACAAGGTAGGCTGTTCAAAAATACGGTGTAACTCCGATACTTTTTCAAGCTCTAATAAACCAGTGGGAATATGGTTAATTTGATTCAGCTTTAGCATTAAATTAGCCCTTAATGAGACCATGTATGGACAGGCTCACCCTGATGTTGGTGCTGTAAATAATCACGAGTCAACTGCTGCATATCACAAGATTTTTGTTGGATATGCTCAATTTGCCAAACAGCCCCTGTCTGCCCTACTTCCACACGCTTTGCGATAATACCAAGGTAATGTTGAATAGAATCGCTGTCAATTCCAATATGCTGTAAACCTGACTCAGCTCTTAGCAGTAAGTTGTCTAAAATCAATTGTTGTGCAGATACTTCTTTATCATCCCAGATTATCTTAGCGGTTAAGCCAAACTGTGCTGCTTGATAAAAGTTTTGTTTAGCCTGAGAGAATGACGTCAAGCGAGACTTATCTTGCAATTGTTCCATCAAATCCTGTGCCAAACCATAATAAAATACCGCATTGGCAATCATATCTACAATAGTCGGTCCAGCAGGCATAATACGATGTTCGATACGAATATGCGGTGTACCATCATCATCAAAACCCAGTAAGGGTCGATTCCATCGCCAAATCACACCATTATGTAAGCGTAAGTGATTAAAAGCTTTTGGCTCATCATCGAAAAGCATCGGCAATAATACGGGGTACTCTCGTATATTCTCAAAAAAACACTCCGTAATATCATTCTCTGCAAATGCTGTTCCAAAGCTCACTCTTTTTAATCCATCGCCTGTATCAACAGCTTGTTCAAATAAAGGAATTCGCGTCTCATGCCAAAGCTGTTTGCCAAATAAATAAGGTGAGTTACCCGCCAATGCCATAATGGGAGCGGAAGCAATAATAGAAGCATTGTAATAATGATGAGCTTGCCGCCAAGGTGTTTGCAAATGTACTTGAAAAGAAGTCGTAGCAGCTTCTAACATAACGGAACGGTGCGTCAACTGTAGATGCTGCACTCCATTAATATCCAGTTTGATTGGTTTACCACTGCGAGCTTTTAACACCTGCTCATTTAAGGCGTGGTAGCGTTTCATCTCAGACATATTCGCTAAACAACAATGCTCAGCTCGTAAGGTAGGTAAAATTCCTGTTAGTAAAATACGAGAATCCAAAGCATCAGCGGCTTTATCCGTACCTTTAAAAACCTGCTCTAAATCTTTCTCAAAATCTCTAAATACACTACTTTTTAAAAGTAGAGGTTGATTATTTAGCTCAATATTAAACTTAGCTAACTCAGGTGTTGCGAGAGGATTGTTAAAAGTCTTAAAGAATTCCTGATTGATTGGATTAGGGCAACAAAACTTATTAAGCAAACATGCTTCCACCTCAAAACCACCCACAGGAAGATGTGAAGAAAACTCCCCTGCAAGCATCATTTCTTGCAATAGACTCGTCTCTTTTTTAAGTCTATCTGCAAATAAGGTGAAATCTGATTCAGAAAAATGCTGGTGTGAAACTTCCTGCCCCATAAATAAATACCAATATAATAAAGATGGCAAAGCTAACGGGCATTTTTTAAACCGCTGTGGAATCAATAGCTTGTGCTATCTGCTGTAGTGAAGTCACAGATTCAGATATAATCTAAGTCCCCTTAAAATCTGAAAAACCAGATTCTAAGGGGAAATCAAAAAGATAGGGGCAAAGTTTAATGTGACTCAGCAGCTCCACCTATTTTGCTTTTAGGTTTGCTTTCTTTTGCTTCCTCAACCTTTTTTGCTTTATTTCCACCTTCGCCATCACTATCAGACGAGTCATCATCAGTCCAGTCAGCAGGTGGCTGTACTTCTTTGCCTTCCATCAATGCTTTAATCTGACCCTCATCAATTGTTTCGTATTTCATCAGGGCTTTTGCCATATTGTGCAATACTTCGATATTTTCTCGCAGAATTCTTTCTGCACGATCATAGTTGCGATCAATCAGCTTACGAATTTCTTCATCAATGATATGAGCTGTTTCATCAGAGACTTGTTTATGCTGTGTTACGCTACGTCCTAAGAAAACTTCACCCTCATCTTCAGAATATGCAAGTGGCCCTAAACGCTCGGATAATCCCCACTTGGTTACCATGTTTCTGGCAATTTCTGTGGCGCGCTCAATATCATTGGATGCACCTGTTGTTACACCATCAACTCCTAGTGTAATCTCTTCTGCGATACGTCCACCAAATAGGCTTGAAATTTGACTTTCTAAACGCTCTTTGCTAGCGCTGTATCTATCTTCTTCTGGAAGATACATCGTTACACCTAAGGCACGACCACGTGGGATAATTGTCACTTTATACACAGGATCATGCGATGGTACTTTGTAACCAACAATAGCGTGTCCAGCTTCGTGGTATGCCGTATTGAGCTTTTCATCTTCACTCATTACCATGGATTTACGCTCAGCACCCATCATGATTTTGTCTTTTGCTCGCTCAAAATCATTCATGGTTACGGTACGTTTATTCTCTCGTGCTGCAAACAAGGCTGCCTCGTTAACTAAGTTGGCTAAATCCGCACCTGAAAAACCAGGCGTGCCACGAGCTAGCAGGCTTGCTTTTACGTCATCACTCAGTGGTACTTTACGCATGTGAACTTTAAGAATTTGCTCACGACCACGAACATCAGGTAATGGCACAACAACTTGACGATCGAAACGACCTGGACGAAGCAAAGCAGCATCCAATACATCTGGGCGGTTAGTTGCAGCAATTACGATAACGCCTTCATTGCCCTCGAAACCGTCCATTTCAACAAGTAACTGGTTTAATGTTTGCTCGCGTTCGTCATGACCACCGCCAACACCTGCTCCACGTTGGCGACCAACGGCATCAATCTCATCAATAAAAATAATACAGGGTGCATTTTTCTTCGCTTGCTCAAACATGTCACGCACACGAGATGCACCAACACCAACAAACATTTCTACAAAGTCAGAACCCGATATTGTGAAAAACGGTACTTTTGCCTCTCCTGCAATTGCTCTTGCTAGCAATGTTTTACCTGTACCGGGTGAACCAACCATCAGCAAACCGCGTGGAATTTTACCACCCAGTTTTTGGAACTTACTTGGGTCTTTTAAGAAATCAACCAATTCACTTACTTCGTCTTTAGCTTCTTCACAGCCTGCAACATCACCAAAATTTACTTTGACTTGATCTTCCGTCAGCATGCGAGCCTTACTTTTACCAAACGACATCGCACCACGACCGCCACCACCGCCTTGCATTTGACGCATGATGTAAATCCACAATCCGATAATCAATAAAAAAGGAACCCAGCTGATCACGATCTCCATAAACAACGAACGTTTCTCTGGAGGAATCGCATTAAATTTTACGTTATGTGCCAGTAAGTCATCGACTAATTTGGTTTCTTGCGGTGGAATATAGCTCTTGAATTTAGTGCCATCTGTTGTTACACCCGTTAATTCACGACCATCAATTTGTACTTCTCTGATAGAGTCATTATCTACATTCTGAATAAAGTCAGAATACAACATGGCAGAGGAATTATTTGCCTGCATACTAAATTTGCTGAATACCGCTACTAGTACAAAAGCGATAACTACCCAAATGAGTAAATTTTTTGTCAGATCGTTCAAGGGAGTACCTTCATTTTTCTATTAACATTAACGGACATTTTATTCTGCATTATTGTGAGTTACCATTCAAAATAAGCACAGCAGTGTCCTGATTGTGAAACTAAGTAGGAGAGCATAATTAATGTAACAATTTACTGGTCTATTTTCCGCTATTCAAGCCATTCTCTCAGTCACGTAGCTCGGCTATGCTTCTTCGACAATAACTTGAATATCAAAAAATATCCTTCGTAAATTTTGTTAAATTAATTATGCCCTCCTACTTATTGGCAATTATGCCTACTTCGTACAATATTTGCGAATCTACTTAATTTTTGGATGACTCTCATCAAGTTCCTTTAAATCCTTGCCCTAATACATAAACTTCCCGACTACGTGCACGTGAGGCTTTAGGTTTACGAATTTTTACACTTTTAAACTGTGATCGCACGTCTTTCAGATAAGCTTCAGAGCCTTGTCCCTGAAAAAGTTTCACAACAAAAGTGCCATTTACCTTTAACACTTGCTGTGCCATATCTAATGCAAGCTCACAAAGATAAATCGAACGAGGCATATCAATACCATCATTCCCACTCATATTGGGGGCCATATCAGAAATTACAACATCAGCTTTCTGATTATCTAACACAGCTAGCAGCTCATTTAAAACACTTTCTTCTCGAAAGTCACCTTGCACAAAGTCCACAAAGGGTAGCGGGTCTATTGGTAATATATCACTAGCGATGACTCGCCCTGCACTACTCCCTACCCACTCAGTTACAATTTGGCTCCAGCTACCAGGAGCAGCACCTAGGTCGACCACACGCATACCGTGCTTAAAAATTTTATCCTTCTGCTGAATTTCTTGGAGCTTGTAGACTGCTCGAGAGCGATAGCCTTCCTGCTGGGACTTTTTGACATATTCATCATCAAAATGTTCCTTCATCCAACGATTGCTACTTTTAGTAATTGCCATAGTATTCAAGAAGGCCTTTGTACCGAGCCTTCTTCATAGTAAGATTCATAAATTTTTCAGGAACGAAGAATATCATGGAATCATTATCAAACGCTCAAAAAAAGCAATTAAAGTCACTTGCACATAGCTTAAACCCCGTTGTAATGATTGGTCAGCATGGTTTGAAAGAAACAACTGAAGAAGAAATCGCTTCAGCACTAGACTTTCATCAGCTTATTAAACTTAAAGTGAGCGTGGGAGACCGTGATGCTAGAGATGTATTAATTGCGAAAATTGTTGCTGATAACGCCGCTGAACTTATTCAGCGTATTGGAAATATTGCAGTTCTCTATAAGAAGAACAAAAAGAAACCCAATATCTTCGCATAATCCTCATCAATCAATTATGGGTAGCAACGTAATACACTGTTACCACGATAATAATTAGCATGACCAAGAAGCAGGCCGTATTTCTAAAGTGCATTATTCTTTTTGATTTTATTTTGAAACATGTCCTTATGATAGCTCAATTTTTTATAGCTACCGTGATTGAGCAGATAAAACGTAGCATCCTAAAGTTAAGAGTTGTTTCGTTTTTCTAATTTTTTCATTATCCATTGCCATACATATCCTGCTGTATGCTCCCGACCTGTTAACACATATCGGAAAATCGTATCATCATTGAGTATCCAATGATGTTTGCGTTTTGCTTCATCATTTCCACAAAACAAAATTCGATCATTTACTTTTATTCTTTGATCAATATCAGGCAATAAATACCCTCTGTTCTTTCGATAAATAAGTAGGGGCAAGGCACTTATTTGTCGAGTTCTATCTCTTCCACTACGCAAAATATCCTTTAATTTTATTGTATTACGATTATCCATTGCTTTATAAACAGAGCTTGCTTGAGTTTTATCTATTTTCACTTCCCAAAGGTGGGGAACCTCATCATCAACTACACCTGCAATCCGACTTACCAATTTATTTGCCCATTCATTGGATTGGTAATCAGCTAAGCGTGAAAATTCTCCTAATAGCGGAGAACGAACTAAGGCAAAGATTGTATGTGCGATAACACTGCCGCGTTGCATAACTAAATCGATATTTGCGGCTTTAAATATGGGGAAATGTGGACGTTGGTTTTGGCGGGAAACAATAAAAATCCCAGGATTTAGTTCTTTTGCTGTCATAATAATTGAGAGATTATTAGCATCATTATCTGTCCCTGCAATAATCCCAGCGGCTTTTCTTATGCCTGCTTTTTCAAGCACCTCCACTTTTACACCAACCCCATTGACTGATTTTTCTAAGTGGATAATATCCTCTTTATTCGGTGTGACGACGGTAATATCCACACCCATCTCAATAAATCGCTGATAGATTGAGCGACCAAACTTACCATAGCCACATAAAATCCATGCTCCCTCTTTTGGGAAATTAGGTGTTTGCAAAGGGTCGTGTGGTATTCCTGTCAACCATTCGAATAAGGTATACATACCACGTTTATTAATAATATATGCAAGCCGATTAGAAAAGGTATCAAAGGGATTAATCACTTCGTTTGCACCAAACGAGGTAATATTTGCCTCTGCATCTTGAGTTTCTGCTCTGGAAATCAAACGCAGGTCTTTATTTAATAAATGCACTGCTGTTGCAATTGTCAAATTAGTTTGATCATTATTGGTTAATGCAATAACCCCCTGACATTGCGGGTGTTCCAAACCTGCCATTTTCAGATAACGCAAACGCGAAGCATCGGCAAAAAGAGCCAAGGGTTTAACCAAAAAATTACAAACGTCTATTTCATTAATTCGCTCGACATTATCATCAAGCACAACGAGCTGCACCCCCTCATCAGAAAGTCCCGTGACTAATAATTGCCCTGTATCACCATAGCCACAAATAATATAAAACGGCTCTGGGATGTTTTGTACGCGTCGCCTAAATTGACTTTCCACCAACAAGCGTTGAAATGCAGCATCTTGGATAATCGCAAGCATTGTACCTATGCCGTATAACCATGAAATTACCGTGCCGTATATTGCAACAATTGCCCAAAAGCGTTGGGTATCCGTAAAAGGGTATGGAATTTCACCAAAACCAATAGTCGACCCCATAAAACTGACGAAGTAGAAAGCATGGAAAAATGACATTTCCCATACATTACCGTGATCATCCTGCCCGGGGATAAGAACAAAACCCAATATAGAAATAGAATAGACACCAATAAGCACTAGCAAGGGCATGCGTAAGCGACGGAGTAGCAGGTAAAAAATACCGGACATGGCTAAGAGAAACCTAGCGTCTTACACTTAGGGTTTCAGCTATCAGCAAAATAACCGACGTTATATTGGCTAGCAATGCTCCACCTGAAAGGGAAACAATAATAGATGTTACATCAGGCGTTACACCCGCTTTGGTTGTATGTTCTGCAACCCCCCATACAATAGCTGCCGCCACTAATTGTAAATCTGCGACCAAACTAGTCGAAAGAAAGACAGCACCTAAATGAGAACTATCGCCGAATTTTAAGATAGTCGCAATCAAACTGACGACAATGGCGGCGTACAGCTCAAAAACACTATGATGGTTAATTTCAGTCATACCACCAAGAAAAAAACCAAAATTCAGCGTTAAAGCCAAGACAATAAAAAAACCAAACACCACTTTTTCTGAGTTCATTTTATTCTAATCTGTTGCTTTAGGGAGTTTCTTTATTATATCGCTGAATGAAGTAAATATCAGATATAAAAATTTGAAATGACTGTATTAATTATACACTCCCACTTAAAGCGTATGAAAACTCCCCGCATAAGA
>JALVRY010000476.1 GCA_027024625.1 Thiotrichaceae bacterium | reverse complement strand
ATGCCGACTATACCTACTATAAAAAATACGGCTTACGTGATTATCGTGGCGGTGGTCGCTCATCTGCTCGTGAGACAGCGATGCGAGTAGCAGCAGGTGCGATTGCAAAGAAATATTTACAAGAGCGTTATGGTGTGAAAATTCGAGGCTATTTGTCACAACTTGGTCCTGTGAAAGTTGAAAATCACGATTGGAATGAAGTGAGAAATAATCCTTTTTTCTGCCCTGATGCTAGCAAGGTCACTGAAATGGAAGACTATATGGACGCTCTACGCAAGGAGGGCAATTCCATAGGGGCAAAAATTTCAGTTATTGCATCAGGGGTCCCTGTTGGCTTAGGTGAGCCTATTTTTGATCGAATTGAGGCTGATATTGCTCATGCGATGATGAGTATCAATGCCGCTAAGGGTGTAGAAATTGGAGCAGGCTTTGAGTGCGTCACACAAAAAGGTACGGAACACCGCGATGAAATTACTATCGACGGTTTTCTCAGCAATAATTCTGGCGGCACATTAGGTGGGATTACTTCTGGTCAAGATATTGTTGTACATACCGCATTTAAACCAACGTCTAGCATGAGAATTCCCGGAAAAACCATTAACTTGGATGGCGAAGCTGTCGAGGTTGTGACTAAAGGTCGCCATGACCCTTGTGTTGGCATCCGAGCGACACCTATCTGCGAGGCCATGTTAGCAATTACACTGATGGATCACGCTTTACGACATCGTGCTCAAAATATGGATGTGCAAACTGACCTGCCCGATATTGTGTAAACCTCCCACAATCTATAATCCTGAATCCGTGACTTCACTACGGCACAGTGAAGTCACAAATTCAGGTGTAATCTCAGTTTTAGGAAATAATCATGAGCCAATTTTGGAGTCAGCGTACTCGTGAGCTTGACCCTTATACTCCCGGTGAGCAACCCAAAGATACGCAATACATTAAGCTAAACACCAACGAAAACCCTTACCCGCCTTCGCCCAAAGCACTTGCTGCAATCAAAGCAGAAGCCAGTGCAGATTTACGTTTGTATTCTGATCCAAACTCTGATGACTTAAAACAAGCCATTGCAGAATTCTACAATGTGGAGCAAGCCCAAGTGTTTGTGGGCAATGGCTCAGATGAAGTATTGGCACATACATTTGTCGCATTACTAAAGCAGAATAAACCCTTGCTATACCCTGATATTAGCTACAGTTTTTACCCTGTTTATAGCAAATTATTCGGCATTGACGCTAAGACCATCCCCTTAGATCAACGCTTTGAAATCAACATTGATGATTATACTGTACCCAATGGCGGGATTATATTTCCTAATCCCAACGCCCCCACAGGGATAGCTTTACCGCTGGAAAAAATTGAAACAATGCTACAAGCTAATCCTGATTCAGCCGTAGTTGTCGATGAGGCTTATGTTGACTTTGGTGCTGAAACAGCAATTTCACTTATCAATCAATATGATAACTTGCTAGTTATTCAAACTTTTTCAAAGTCTCGTTCATTAGCAGGCTTGCGAGTTGGTTTTGCAGTTGGTAATTCGAATTTAATCGAAGGATTAGAAAGAGTAAAAAATTCATTTAATTCTTATCCACTGGGTCGAATGGATATTGCTGGAGCGGCGGCATCAATAAGAGATGTGTCATATTTTCAACAGACTTGTCAGCAAATTGCCTTAACGCGTGAGCAAGTTAGTTCAAAACTATCAGAGATGGGGTTTGAGGTTTTACCTTCTAGTGCTAACTTTATCTTTGCTAAGCCCTGTGGAGTTTCAGCCGAATCGCTGTACTTATCATTAAAGGAGCAAGGTGTATTGGTACGCTATTTTGCATACCCGCGTATTAGTGATTACTTGCGTATTACAATCGGCACAGATGATGAAATGCAGACTTTTTTACAAAAAATTGAAGGGATTTTAGCCTAATTTAAGCTTTCTCATGGTGATGCAGTTTTTTTAGGGGTAAGGTAATACACCTTCTTTGTTTTAAACTAGGTACGATGGTAAATGCTTACTTTCCGTCCATTTGTAATATTTTTTTGTTCTCTATTACTTATTGCTTCTGCCAATCTTTTGTCAGAGGAAGTGACTGTCGTTACTCAACCAGAAAAAGAATTAAAAGACACCCTAGACTCTCTAGAATCTAACCTAGAAATCAAAGCTAACCTAACCCAAAAACTCAACACACTAAGGGGACAACTCCGCGTCTCTGTCTCTGGTTCAGAAAAGCAAAATCTACAAGAAGAAATTACATCTGTTGAAAAGAAACTACATGCCATCGACTCAGACTTTGAGGCGATTGCGACTGATATCGATTTATCTGTAATCAAAGCACCTCCAGAAAAAAAGTTTAATTTAGAAACAGAAATTGTATCGCTCATAAAGCCCATGTTGGAAGAAATGAGCCAAGCCACAAAATCCGTTCGAAAGAAATCAAGCTTACGAGAACGAATTACGATTTATAAAGAAAAAATGGATTTTGCTAACAAAGCTCTGGCGAATATATCCAATTTAATAAAAAATACAGGCTCTAGAAAAAAGCTTAAAAAGGCGTTAAAAAAGAGAGAGTTAAACTGGAAACAACAACTATCTTTTTTTCGAAGCCACTATCTAAGTGCATCTTTACAACTAACACACCTAGAAAACTCCGAAGTACCACTTGCGACCTCAACAAAAA
>JALVRY010000475.1 GCA_027024625.1 Thiotrichaceae bacterium | reverse complement strand
TCTTATTACTCAATTTAAAGTTCGCTGTATCTTTTCAGATAATACTGTTGTCGGATAGGCATTACCCAACATTAAGTCCCAATCTGTTTTTTTCAATGTATCTTGCAGTAATTTTTGCAAAAGATACAAAATATCCTTATTAAAATTAAAATCAATGCCTTTATTATTTTTATCTTTCAGCGATAACTCAAACTCATCTTCCGACTTCTGTTGTAACTTTCCTCTCACAACTAAAACACCATCTGTACCCAAAGGGTAAAGTGTTTCTGGCCGATTATCCGCAAAGGGAGTGGAAAAGTCTGCACTTTGTGCCGCATGCTCACGCTGAAAATCCATGATGGCTTCACGATTACTGGGTATTTTTTGCACCGCAACCTCAGGAATCGCCTGCATCGTTTCTAACATAATAGGGTATAAACGCCCTAGAAAGCGACGAGTCAACCAAAAGCGGAATTCTTCATGTTTGATTGTATTCATTCGTAGCAAGATGCGGTCTTCAATATCAGAAAAACTTGCTTGTATTTGAGATAACCCTGCCATTAAAGCCTCATCTCTATGCCTTGGTTTGCCATAAACTCTTTGGTTTCACCAATTGTGTATTCAGAAAAGTGAAATATGCTAGCAGCAAGCACTGCATCAGCTTTCCCTTCGATAACCCCATCCGCCATATGTTGCAAATTACCGACACCACCAGATGCAATAACAGGAATATCAACTGCTTCAGAAATAGTTCGTGTTAACTCTAAATCAAAGCCAATTTTAGTTCCATCACGATCCATGCTAGTCACTAATAATTCACCTGCGCCATAATCCGCCATTTTTATTGACCACTCAATCGCATCGATTCCTGTTCCTTTGCGACCACCATGTGTGAAAATTTCCCACTTGGATGGCTCTCCCTCTTTATTGACACGCTTTGCATCAATCGCAACAACAATACATTGTGAGCCAAAATAGTCTGTTGCTTCTTTAACTAAATCGGGGTTAAACACAGCCGCTGTATTAATAGCAACCTTGTCAGCTCCTGCATTTAACATCCGACGCACATCTTCAACTTTGCGAATACCGCCGCCCACAGTTAGCGGGATAAACACTTGCGAGGCAACATCTTCAACCACATGCACAATGGTGTCTCGATCATCAGAACTGGCAGTAATATCCAAGAATGTGATTTCATCCGCACCTTCACGGTTATAACGCTCCGCAATTTCTACAGGGTCGCCAGCATCTCGGATTCCCACAAAATTAACGCCTTTTACAACACGTCCGTTTCTTACATCCAAACAAGGAATAATGCGTTTTGCTAATCCCATATTTATTTCACCAGATAAACAGAATTGAAGAAATCACGAATCAGCACCTAAAGAATCCACATAGGCTTGGGCTTCTTGTAGGTCAATCGTTCCTTCGTAAATGGAGCGACCCAAGATAGTTCCCATAACACCTTTATGCTCTATCGAGCAGGCATTTTTTACATCATCCATATTGCTCATACCGCCAGAAATAACCACAGGAATATTAATCGCCTCTGCCAATTCTGCGGTTGCTTCAATATTCGGTCCAGTCATCATGCCATCACGCGATATATCAGTGTAAACAATTGATGATACACCTGCTTCTTCAAATTTTTTGGCTAAATCAATAGCAGATACTGATGAAACTTTATCCCAGCCATCAGTTGCAACCATTCCATTTTTAGCATCAATACCAACAATAATATGATCAGGAAACTGCTTACAAAGATCAACAACAAACTCTGGGTCTTCGACCGCTTTTGTTCCGATAATACAGTACTGCACACCTGAATCTAAGTAGGCTTGTACCGTGTTAGCATCACGAATTCCACCGCCAATTTGGATAGGCAAATCAGGGAACTTTGTGGCTATCGCTTGGATTACTTCACCATTAACTGGCTTGCCATCAAAAGCCCCGTTTAGATCAACAAGGTGTAGACGCTTTGTTCCCTCATCCACCCAACGCTGAGCCATATCCACAGGATTATCTGAAAACACGGTTGTTTCATCCATACGCCCTTGTTTTAGGCGTACACATTTTCCATCTTTTAAATCAATTGCAGGAATGAGGATCATAAACTGCCGTCCCATTGTGTGAAGTTTTTCAAAAGCTGTAGACCATCATCCGCACTTTTTTCAGGGTGTGCTTGAATGGCAAAAATATTTTTCTTGGCGATGGCAGAGGCGTATTGAATACCGTATTCGGTTTGCCCCGTTGTGAGAGCATCATCCTCTGGCGACACATAATAGCTATGCACAAAATAAAACCGTGAACCTGATTTTATCCCCTGCCACAAGGGATGATTTGTTTTTTGTTCGATTTGACTCCAGCCCATATGTGGAATTTTCAGGCGTTGCTGACTTTGATCAATGCTATTTTTAAAAGATTTCACCTTACCTGCATAAAATCCTAAGCAATCAACACCGTCATTTTCTTCGGATGAATCCATTAGCACCTGCATTCCCATACAGATACCGAGAAAAGGTTTTGATTCAGCCGCTTCACGCACCACATCAATCAAATTATGATTAGCTAACTCCTTCATGCAATCACGAGCCGCCCCTTGACCGGGGAAGACAACTCTACTTGCACGCAAAATATCACCCGCAGAACTTGTGATTACGACTTTATCGTCAGTGACATGCTCTAGCGCTTTCGCGACA
>JALVRY010000474.1 GCA_027024625.1 Thiotrichaceae bacterium | reverse complement strand
TAAGCACTATCGTGGCAAAGTCGGTTGCTATGAGTGTCATGCCGCTGATGAGGGTGATCCAGATGCTTACATCCACGATGATAAAAAGGTGAAGAAAAATATTTCTATTATTGTTTCACCTAAAGATTGCTCAAATTGCCATGCAAAAGAGGTTGATCAAGCAACTAAATCACATCATGCTAAAGCGGCTCGTATCCTTAATTCATTGGATAACTTATTAGCAGAAGTGGTTGAAGGAAATAGTGGTTTTATTACAGGTGGAACACCTGATGGTACATCAGCTGTTGCGGTAAGTGGTTGTCGTCAATGTCATGGCTCTAAAGTAAAAGTACTTGAAGATGGTCAGTTAGACCCAACAACATGGCCTAACACGGGTATCGGTCGTGTTAATCCTGATGGTTCAGAAGGTTCTTGTACCGCTTGTCATGCTCGTCATCAATTCTCAGTTGAGCAAGCACGTCAACCAGAGACCTGTGGTAAATGTCATCTTGGCCCTGATCATCCACAAAAAGAAGTTTATGATGAATCTAAGCATGGTATTCAATTTAATGCCAACAAGCATAAAATGGATTTAAGTAATCCTAAATGGATTCCAGGCGAAGACTACTTTACAGGTCCAACTTGTTCGACTTGCCATATGGGAGCAACCAGAACACAAGGCGTAACACATGATGTAGGCACACGTATTTCTTGGAATAACCGTCCGCCAGTATCAGTAAGACCTGAAGTGATTGATGCGAAGATGGGCTTACCGGGTGCAGACCTTGGCTGGGAAGAACGTCGTGATAGCATGAAGGATGTTTGTTCAGCCTGCCATACTGAAAACTATATCGAAAACTTCTATACACAATACGATAATCTTGTTGAACTGTATAACGAGAAGTTTGCCAAGCCAGGTTCAGAGTTAGTCAAGTTAGCGAAGCCATTATTAAAACCTGCTAAATTCAGTAATAAGATTGACTGGGTATGGTTTGAGCTTTGGCATCACGAAGGACGACGTGCTCGTATGGGAACCGCGATGATGGCTCCCGACTATACACACTGGCATGGTATGTATGAGGTCGCACAGCACTTCTATATTGAGTTTGTTCCTGAGTTAGAAGAGTTAGCTAAAAAAGGTATGGCATCAGGTGATGCGAAAAAAGTTGAGGCAGCAAAAGCGCTTACGGCTAAGCTAGAAGAAATTCTTAATTCTGATAACCACAAGTGGTATCTCAATAAGCTTAGTGATAAGCAGAAAGCAGTCCGTAAAGCGGCAGTTGAAGCAGGTAAGGCAGAAGCAAAAGCAGCAGCTCCTATGCCCGCAGCGACTGCCCCAGCGGCAAAGCCTGAAGAAGCGGCACCAGCAGCAAAATAGTTAGTTTTGAATTATTTTGCCAAACAAAAGCCTCCATTGATTTATTTGATGGGGGCTTTTTTATTCGTTAGATCTTTCGTGCAAAGGTCTCAATAGATTTATCCTTACAAAAAACACCTTAAAAGGACTCCTCAATGTTAAAAAAAATTCCCCTAGTATTACTTATTACTGTATTTGCAATAAGCCAAGTAAGTTTTGCGACAGAAGAACAATCTCAAATTCATTTGGCTCAAGCAGGTAAATTATGGAGTGAAAGTAAACTTGATCTTGCAGAAGCAGAGTTTAAGAAAGCCTTAGAAGAAAACCCAGAATCAGCTAAAGCCAATGCTCAATATGCTGGTTTTCTCTTAACACAAAATAAGAACAGCGATGCAATTAAAGTTTACCAAAAAGCCATAACATTAGATGCTACTAACCCTAAGCTATTCGCAGCACTTAGCATTGCTTATTTACATCAGTCAAAATATGAAATGGCAACAGAAATGGCAAATCAAGCATTAGCACTTGACCCCGATATGAAAGCAGTAAAAAAGATTAATGAATATATCAGCGTCAAAAAAGAAATGATTGCTGAAGCCTCAAAAACTCCAAAGGATCAGTTAAAGCCAAACGATGCGATGCATACAGCAGCTAGCTTACATGGAGCCGCTACTGGCCACATGAATGCAGAAGAAGCAACAAAATAACAATCAGCATAAAAAATTCCACAATTTCATCACATCCTTTTATGTTAGATTACAATACTTAGCCCGAATTCCTGATTTTAAGTGTGGTAGGGGTTCAGGTTCTGGTTAAGAGACTTAGAAGGAGAAAAGATGAAAGAACCGATTGTTATTATTGGAATAGGTGAAATAGGCTCAGTATTTGCTCGTGGTTTTCTAAGAACAGGCCATCCTGTATACCCCGTTACCCGCGATATGGATTTTAACCACGCGATTAACCGTGTGCCAGAACCAGAGTTAGTACTTATTGCCGTTGGTGAAAATGACTTGCAAGATGTACTAGCCCGTATTCCAGAGCCGTGGAAATCCAATGTGGCACTGATTCAGAATGAATTACTACCGAATGATTGGAAAAAGCAAGGCTATGACAATCCTACCGTTGCTTCGATCTGGTTTGAAAAGAAAAAAGGTCAGGATGTTAAAGTGGTTGTTCCATCACCCATTTACGGTCCTCATGCGGGACTCATCAAATCGGCTTTGGACGCATTGGATATTCCCAATGTGATATTAAGCGATGATGATCAATTACTTTTTGAGTTGGCAAGAAAGAATTACTACATACTGGCCTCAAATATTTGTGGCTTAAAAACAGGTGGAACGGTAAGTGAG
>JALVRY010000473.1:742-2699 GCA_027024625.1 Thiotrichaceae bacterium | reverse complement strand
GATTAACCCTTTGGGACAAGGCTGACGAATGTGCTGTTTTTGAATCTGGAATGGCTGCTATTTCAACTGTTTTGTTAGAGTTTTTATCTCCGGGTGACTTGCTGTTATATTCAAATCCTGTTTACGGAGGTACAGATCATTTTATTAAACATGTGTTAACTAAATTTGGTATTCATGTTTTAGATTTTGACGCACATGATTCAAAAGAAGATTTGATATCAAAAATTAAAAATTCGGGTCATGCAGATAAATTAGCAATGATGTATATGGAAACGCCTGCAAATCCAACTAACGCTTTAATTGATATAGAAATGTGTGCTGAGGTTTGTAATCAGTTTTCAACAGAAGATAAAAAGGTGCTTTTAACAGTTGATAATACTTACATGGGACCATTATGGCAACACCCTATTGAATTAGGAGCAGATTTAGTGGTTTATTCTGCTACAAAATATATTGGAGGACATTCTGATATTGTGGCTGGTGCAGTTTTAGGTAATTATGATTTAATGGCAAGAGTTAAGGGGATGAGAACCTTTTTAGGAAATCAAACTAGCCCAAATACTGCTTGGTTAATGATGAGAAGTTTAGAAACCTTAAAGTTAAGAATGGATAAGCAAGAAGCTAACGCAAAAGCAGTAGCTGAATTCATTGTAAATCATCCAAAAGTTGAAAACATTTACTATTTGGGAATGCTTGACCACAAACCACATCAAAAAGCCATTTTTAACAAACAATGTAAAGGAACAGGTGCAATGGTGTCTTTTGACATTAAAGGTGGAGAAAAAGAAGCGTTTGAATTTTTAAATAAACTTAAATTAATTAAACTAGCTGTGAGTTTAGGTAGTACGGAGTCTTTAGCTGAACACCCTGCGTCTATGACGCATGCAGGTGTTGATGTTCAAGAACGTGAAGCTCATCAAGTAACAGATAAATTAGTTAGAATATCTATTGGGGTAGAAAATCCGGAGGACATTATTAAAGACATAAAGCAGGCGTTAGATTAATGCTGAAAAAAGATAAATTAAAAAGCTCATAGACTTTGGAGTGTGAGCTTTTTTTGAATTAAATTCTCTAAAAACCTGAGTTCGATTAATTTTAAAAGCTAATTCCAATAATCAAAATGTCATCTATTTGAGGTGTTTTTCCTTGCCAGTCCAATATAGCTTTATCTAAAGCTTTTTGTTGTTGTTCAGGTTTTAGATGACTTATAGAGATTAATAATTCTCTAAATTGTTTTGATTTGAATCGTTTTCTACTCTCGCCTCCTAATTGATCCACATATCCATCAGAAAATAGGTAAATGTTATCTCCTTTTTTCAAATTTACACGGTGACTTTTAAACTTTTTGTCGCAAAAATCCGAAACCTTGTCCTCTATTAGAAGTTGTTGGCCCTGATAGTTTTATAACTGCTAAACTAGCAGACAAAGCTGATCTCAGAACAGTTATTCCAAGATATAAAGTGTGGATCAATGGTATCCCTCAACATGAAGTGCAAGACATTTCTGACTTTTACCGTGCTGATCTTGTCTTTTTTCTGCTTGGATGCAGTTTTTCTTTTGAAGCAGCTTTAATGCGAGCAGGGATAACCTTACGACACGTAGAAGAAAACAAGAATGTTTCAATGTATGATACTAATATTGATTTGCAGCATGTTGGTGTTTTTAGAGGAAACATGGTTGTCAGTATGCGTCCTATTAAATATGACCGGGTCGTTGAAGCCTGTCTGATTACAGCGCATTATCCCGAAGTTCATGGTGCACCTATACACATCGGCTACCCTGAAATGATCGGGATTGCAGATATCAATACTACTGATTACGGGGACCGGGTGATCATATTGGAAGATGAAATTCCAGTGTTCTGGGCCTGCGGTGTTACACCCCAGAATGCCCTCCGATATGCCCGATTGCCATTTGCGATCACTCATTCTCCCGGACACATGTTTGTCAGTGACTT
>JALVRY010000473.1:0-732 GCA_027024625.1 Thiotrichaceae bacterium | reverse complement strand
CTATTAAAAAATGGAAGTTATAGGCACCTCCTTGAAATGCAAAATAAAAACAGGTGCATCGGAGACGATGCACCAAAACATTTTTAATTTATGAAAACGTTATAAAGAAATGCTATTTTCCCAAACACCGTGTAGATTACAATATGAAATCGCTGTCAACGATTTATAATCTTCTTTTTTAATAACCACAGAACCTCTTGGAAGTGAAGTCCCTTCACCAAAGTTTAATGTGGCGATCTGCACAAATTTGCCATCCTGAATTTCACCAAATAATTGTACCCATCCGATGTGATGCTCTTTCGTTGTGGGATGTACAATTTTTTTCCCAACCTGAATAGTGACAATTGTCCCCACGTCACTATCTGACAAAGCTAAATCTGGTACGTGTTTTTCTTTTCCTTCAAATTCAGGTGCACGAATATACTCTGCAAATGCCATAAGTTTATTCCCCCTATGATATTAGTGAAACAACAAATTGTAAAAAAATGTTATTGTGATGATTTGATCAATCCAATGGCTCAAACATATCTTTTTCTACGCCACAGTCCGGGCAAACCCAATCATCGGGAAGATCGTCAAATGAAGTCCCCGGGTCTACTCCATTATCAGGATCACCAACCGCCGGATCGTAAATATAACCGCAAACTGAACATTTATATTTTTTCATAGCACCAACTCCTTTTGTTACTTGTGCCAGAGACAAGTAATTCAATCTCTATCACAAATTAAATA
>JALVRY010000472.1 GCA_027024625.1 Thiotrichaceae bacterium | reverse complement strand
CTGCCAGAACAGCTTGAAAGCTATAATGCTTTAGCCAGGCTTGCAGTTAATATTATTGATCCTGTTATGGATTATTTTGGTGGTATCAAGCTGACTTACGGCTTTTGCTCACGGGAACTTGCCAAACAAATCCCCGCCTGCATAGCTCCTAATCTGGATCAACACGCAAGCCATGAACTCAATACTCGCGGCAATCCCATTTGTAAACGCTTGGGAGCCGCCTGTGATTTTATCGTCCCAGATGAAAGCATGTTAGAAGTCGCACAGTGGATTGTTGAGAATACGCCGTTTGATCGTTTGTATTTTTATGGGGATGATTTGCCAATTCATGTGAGTTATGGGGAGGAGCATAACCGTAGTATTGTGGTAATGAAGGTTTCGGCTAGTGGGCGGTTGTATCCTTCAGTTGTTAAAAAGGAGTTTTTAAAAAACAGGCTTAAAGTTACTACAAAAAAGCTTGATCACTACAGAAACCTCTGATCAAGTCAAATTTGGTAAAAAAATTGGGCAAACAGTCTATTTTTCGACAAGGCAGTGCCTTGTCGCTACGGGAGATTTTTTCGTATTTCACCCTTGGTTTGCTACGTTAGATTGTGTTTTTTCTATGTATCGACCATCTACAAACTTATGTAAAATACTACCAATAAATGTTTGGTATGGGATTCCTTCAGACATTGCAAGTTTTTGAATCATTAAAAGATCACGACTTGTAAGACGAATATTGATTCTTTTATCTTTTTTAAAAGTAGACGAGGCATATATTTTATGCTTTTTCATTTCATCTTTAGAATTTTCAATAGGTTGAATCTTTCCACTATCAAATGCTTCTAAAATATCCCTTTCTTCTTGATCCAACTTGTACTTAGGCATAATCATTCTCCAATGTACTTTTTTGTCGCTTTCCTGCTAGGTATAATAGTCTTCAAAAATATTTCATTTTCTGTTTCTACATACGGAACTAGGTGAGCATAATTATTAACAGCAACAACTGAAATCATTTGGTTTGGATAACGGCTCTTGTTTGGATGTGGATATACATCTAGTTCATCCCCTTTTTCAATATGAAAAACAATTTCTTCAAACGATATATCTCGTTCATTTTTGAGAACAATATTCTTCTCTTGATTCCAGTTATAAATCTTCATATGGCATATAGTAGCATAATGAATGCCTTTTGTACTCACTCCGTTTATACTTAGAAGAGGGAGCTGAGATATTGGAATACCCTTGTCTCGGGCATGGTTGAAGCCTCACTTCCTATTGAGTCCAACTACTTCTAAAGATACTGCAACCAATCCACAGTCTTATCACCAAAAACAAGGAAATACGGGTTGAGCAAATCATCCTTGGTGTTGTATCGCATGGGTTTTAGGTCTAGCGTGGTGAGTTGTCCGCCTGCTTCTTCGACGATGCATTGGGCGGCTCCTGTGTCCCATTCGGATGTTGGCCAGAGTCTTGGGTATAGGTCGGCTTTGCCTTCGGCTACCCAACAGGCTTTGATGGCACTGCCTGAAATTAGTAGCTCATGTTCGCCAATCTTTTCTAGCATTTCGCTGGTTTTATCACCTTTGTGGGAGCGGCTTACTGCAATAACGCTGGGTGATGGAAGTTTTCGGGTGCTTATGCTTTGAATTTCGCCATTTTCTATTTGTTTAAAAGCTCCATACCCTTGACTGGCGTAGTAGCTTTCTTTGCTTACGGGGAGGAAAATCGCCCCTAGAACGGGTTTGTTTTTGTGGATTAGGGCAATACAAACGCAGAATTCGTCGGTACGTTGAACAAATTGTTTTGTACCATCAAGAGGATCAACCAACCAGTACGTTTGCCACGATGAGCGTTCTGCAAAGCTGAGTTTTGCTGACTCTTCAGAGAGAATCGGGTAATCAGAAATTTGTGAAAGTCGCTCAATGATACAGTGGTGAGCAGCCATATCTGCTTCAGTCACAGGAGATTTATCGGCTTTTTTTATGACTTCAAAATCTTGCTGATACACATCCATGATTTTATCCCCTGCTTGGATGGCAATATCACGAGCAGAGATCATTAAATTTTTAAGGTTTTCTATCATATTTTTTCTCGCTGTAGGTGTTCACGAGCTAGGAATAAAGCGGCAATGCTGCGGGCTTCGGTGAAATCATCACGGGCTAATAATGCATCAAGTTGACTAAATTTCCAAGGCACAACTTCTAGCTCTTCTGGCTCATCACCGTCTTCTCGGTGTGGTGTTAGTTTGGTAGCAATAATTAAATGCGTCTGGTGAGACATATAAGTGGGGGCTAAGCTGATTTTCTTGAGCAGCTCTAAATGGGCGGCTTCATAACCAACTTCTTCCATTATTTCTCGGTTAGCGGCATGTAAAAAGGCTTCACCTTTTTCCACTTTGCCCTTCGGCAAGGCTAATTCGTAACATTCTTTGCCTACGGAATATTCCCGAATCAGCAAGAAAGTATCCTCATCTAACATGGGAACAATCAGCACAGCTCCACTGCCTCGGCTTACTAATCGCTCATATTGGCGTTTTTCACCGTTGGAAAACTCAAGGTCTACCGCTTCAATTTGAAAGATGTGACTACTGGCAGTTGTCTCAATTTTATGTATGCTTGGTTTTTTATTTTTCATGGCGAGCAAGCTTAGCATGTTGAACCCAATTTCTCTCGACTGGAATGCCATCCACACTGTTTTTTTAGATATGGATGGTACAC
>JALVRY010000471.1 GCA_027024625.1 Thiotrichaceae bacterium | reverse complement strand
GGCCCCGCAGCACGCTCAATTAAATTAGATTTACCACCTTTCACATTAATTGGCGCGACCACACGAGCAGGCTTATTAACCTCTCCACTACGCGATCGCTTCGGTATTGTGCAACGATTAGAATTCTACAATGTTGAAGATTTAACCTATATCGTTCAGCGGGCAGCAAAGATCATCGGTGTTATTATCGACAAAGCAGGAGCAATTGAAGTTGCTAAGCGCTCACGAGGAACACCACGCATTGCTAACCGTTTATTACGTCGCGTGCGCGATTATGCTCAAGTAAAGGGTGACGGCACAGTAGGTGTAGAAGTGGCTGATAATGCACTCAATATGCTGAATGTGGACATGCAGGGCTTTGATCATATGGATCGTCGTCTAATGCTAGCAATGATTGAAAAATTTGATGGTGGTCCTGTTGGGATTGATAGTTTAGCGGCTGCCATTGGAGAAGAACGTGGTACGATTGAAGATGTACTAGAACCCTTTCTGATCCAACAGGGCTTTATTATGCGGACACCACGGGGACGAACAGCAACACGTCACGCTTATCAGCACTTTGGCTTAAATCATCCTGATTCAATCGCTTGAGTAAATTTGTTATATACAAGCTGGGTTTATGGTTTTACAAATCCGCTACAAAATTCAAAAAATGAATAAAAAATGGGCTATATTCCTTAACTATGTCTGAGTTATCACATAACAATAATAATTTCTCGATAGATACACGAATCTATTATGAGGATACCGATACTGGTGGAGTAGTTTACCACTCAAACTATTTAAACTACATGGAACGAGCAAGAACCGAATGGTTACGAGCCTTGGGTTTTGAACAAGATCAATTAATTACTGATTTACAAACAATTTTTGCTGTACGTTCGGCTCAAATTGAATACCTTAGACCCGCTCGGTTTAATGATTTATTACAAGTAACCGCTTCCATTAAAGAGCTTAAACGAAGCACCTTGACCTTTTTCCAAGAAATATTTAAAAAAAATTCAGATGGAAAAATAGAACTATTAGTTGAAGGAACAATCAAGATAGTTTCAATTAATTCAACCACCTTTAAACCCAAAAGAATACCAGATCAGCTAATGGAGAGTCTGCATGGGCACTGATTTATCAATATTAAAACTTATTACTGACGCAAGCTTGGTAGTACAAATCGTCATTGGAATACTGGTACTGTCATCGCTAATGTCATGGACATTGATACTGGTTAAGAGCGGAAAGCTGAGCCAAGCTAGACGCTGCACTGAAAAGTTTGATGAACAATTCTGGAGCGGCATTTCACTAAATTCTCTTTACGATGATCTCAACGCAAAACCTAAACGTAGAGCATTGGAACGTATCTTCTACGATGGTTTTAGTGAATACAAGCGCATACGCTCTGCTGAAGCCTCAAATACTTTCCCTGTTGTTGATGCTGTTGCACGAACCATGCGGGTCGCAGTCTCACGAGAGGTCAGCAGTCTTGAGAAAAATTTAGCATTTTTGGCGACGGTTGGTTCAACGGCTCCCTATATCGGGCTATTTGGCACAGTATGGGGAATTATGAATTCTTTTATTTCGATTGGTGTAACGCAACAGGCTACGCTAAGCACAGTTGCTCCTGGTATTGCAGAAGCACTGATCGCAACAGCATTTGGTCTATTTGCAGCTATACCTGCTGTGGTTGCCTATAACCGATTTAATGATGCTGTGGATCACCTAGACCTCAGTTATGAAAACTTTAAAGATGAGTTTTTATCCTTATTAGAACGCCAAGTATTAGTTAAAAAGAAGGGGTAAGTCATGCGGCAACGTCGTAGAAAACCTATGTCAGACATGAATGTCGTCCCTTATATTGATGTAATGTTGGTGCTACTCGTTATTTTTATGGTGACAGCCCCCATGATGCAAGCAGGCGTTATGGTGGACTTACCTGATGTCGATGCCAAACCACTAGAATCAAATAATCAACAAGAACCTTTAGTGTTAGCTGTGGATGTTGATGGGAACTATCTCTTAGACGATGGGTCAGAAATTCAACTTATGGCACTAACACAATATGTTGCAAGTTATCTAGGTGAAGCACCTAATAGACCAGTGTATTTACGTGCCGATGAGAATGTTGCAAACGGCTATGTAGTCAAGGCAATGATTGCAATACAAAAGGCAGGGGCAAAAAATATTGGCATGATGGCAAATATTGCCCCCTCAGCAACTAACGATAAATAATATTCATGCTGAAAGAACTCTTACAAAATCCAAAAGCATTATTATGGGCAACTATTATTCACTTATTGGTCGTATTGCTAATGATATTAAGCTTTAGTTTTAGTGAAAAAGATGAAGCCGCAGGCAGTGCAACACCTGTCACCATCATTGATGCTGCTAGCATTCTTAATCAGAGCATCCCAACAGGGGAACCGATAGAAGAACCGCAGCCTGACGAAGAGCAAGTAACAGATCAAATTGCTGAGAAACCAGTAGAAAAACCTCAAAAAGAAGAACAAGAGAAAACAAGCACCAAGGCAAGTGCTACCGAAGCAATTCTAGCAGCACAGCAGTTGGCAATACAGCAGGCCAAACAAAAAAAAGAAGAGGCTATGCGTGAAGCCGCAAAGAAGGATTCACGTAAAAAAGCAGAAGAGAAAGCAAGAGCGGAAGAAAAACGCTTGAAACGAGAAAAACGACGAGCAGAAAGAAAAAAAGAAGAGGCA
>JALVRY010000470.1 GCA_027024625.1 Thiotrichaceae bacterium | reverse complement strand
GTTCTACATTGCCATAAGCGATTGCTCGTGGACTAAATGGAATATTCTTGGCTGTGATTACTTCAACTGTTTTTGTTGGAAATTGTAAATCTTCATGCTCTATTGGGGAGTTTGTCTTTACTTTAAATACGACTAAAGCAATTGCCATAATCAGTATAAGTGGTAGAAAGAATGCTTTTTGGAAGAGTTTTTTCATAAAATCTGTAATACTAATGTGAGTGAGTAATAACTTACATGGTATTGAGGTTTATATTGCTCGTCAATAAAGAATTTATTGTAGCGAGTTTGAAGCAAGAAAATATGAATATGAATGACAGGGAGAGAGTCTATAGATATTTAGCAACCTGAAAGCTGAAGCCGTGTAGGTGTTATGGATTCAGCTTGATGCTAGGATAGTTCTTGGAGGTAGTGAAATAGTATGAATAATTTGTGTGGAGGTATTGTTACCAGCCTAATTTCTTATCAAGCCCGCTACTGCGTTTAACACTTTCCTTACAGGCTTGTACAAATATTGCCTCATTACCAGCAACGAGGACTTGTTTCTTGGCTCGTGTTATTCCTGTGTAAATTAATTCTTTGCTGACAACGGGGGTTGCTTTAGGTGGGAGTATAAGTAACAAATTATCGAATTCTGATCCCTGACTTTTGTGTATGGTCATGGCAAAGGCGGTTTCGTGCTGTGGGAGTTGGCGAGTGGATAATGTGCGAACTTCACCGTTGCTACTGGGGAAGTGTGCATTAAATTGTTTACTTTCTTCACTCCACCAGATTAGCCCAATATCCCCGTTAAATAAGTCTAATTCATAGTCGTTACGGGTAATCATAATGGGCTTGCCGTGAAATTCGTCACCATGCTGAACTAGATTATGGTTTTGTAATAGACGATGACTTATTTTTTTGTTTAGCTCATCCATGCCAAATTCACCATTGCGTAATGCAGTGAGTATTCTTGATTTTTCAAAGAGTTCTAAAGCTTCTTTAATGTTATTTTTAGATAAGTAATTGCTATAGTTATTGCTTGCCCATGTGATGCAATCAGGGTTAAGTGTATCGTTGCCTACACTTATCCATTCAGTATCTGGAAATTTAGGATTAAGCAACACGTTTCGTAACGCAGCTCCACCGTTTCCCTTGTTAATAAAGCTAGCAGCCGTACCAATGCCGCTAGTTTCATCAAATCGATAGCTCTTGTGTAGCAGGGCAATACTGCGGGTAATTAGGGGTGGAGTGATGTTGTTTTTGTCAATATCCCCCTGTTGGATCACCCCAAGCTGCTCAAGCTCATTGATGAAATTACCAGGGTAGATAATATTGTGCCCATGCCCTGTTATATCACCCAATACACTCCCTGCTTCCACTGAGGCTAACTGATCTCGATCTCCCAATAAAATAACATGTGTATCTGCGGGGATTGCTGTGAGTAAGCGAGCCATTAGCGGTAAATCAACCATTGAAGCTTCATCAACGACTAAGGTATCGACAGGAATTAGATTTTCAGCATTATGATAAAAACCACGCGGAGAATATTTTAATAAACGATGGATTGTCTTGGCGGACTCTGGGATTAAGGTTTTTTCCTCATCGGTTAGTGCAGATAAGCGTTTATCCTGTTTGCCGTTGCGGATGGATTCTGCTAACCGAGCCGCGGCTTTGCCCGTTGGAGCGATTAGCTCAATTTTCATTGCGGGGTTTTGAGCGAGTAAAAGAGCGAGAATGCGGATGACCGTTGATGTTTTTCCTGTACCTGGCCCGCCAGAAATTACCACAAAACGATTTAATAATGCGATGGCAGCAGCGACTGCTTGCCAATCCACTGTATTGTCAACTTTGGGAAATAAGCGTTGTAAACCTGATTTTAATAAAGGACTATTAAGCTTTGTATTTGGGCTAAGTCGGTTTTTAATGGCATCTGCTAGCTGCGTTTCGAATCGCCAATATTTGCCTAAATATAAACGTGTATCTTCTAATATTAATGGAGCAGGGAAGTGGTCACTTACCCAAGGATGCTTATGTAATGCGGCTAGCCATTTGTTTAGTGATGGTGTGGCTATGCCAGTAAAATCATCGCCAGCGAATAAGATAGTATCGGTATAGTCTTGTAAATCAATACACACATGTCCTTGTGCATTTTGCCAACTTAAAATGGCTGCTGCGAGAATGACGAAATCATCCGCAGAATAATCATTAATATACTTAGCAAAGTGATAAGCCATTGTGGGAAGCTCATCACTTTGCATTGCAGTTTTTAATTGGTTTAACACAGACAGACACCTAAACTTTCAGATAGCCTCCTAGGCTATATCTTAAGTGTATAAAAATCTAGTTGATTAAAACTGTGTTAAACCATGTGATGTATTAAAAAGCAGAGAATGTTAAACCTGCCGAAATCATATCAATATCTGTTTCTGATGAGTTTTCCCCACCTGTATTAAATACACGTTCCCACTCACTGCGTAATTTAAGGTTTTCAGTCATTTGAAATTCTGCACCAGCACCCAGTAGTAAGCTAATCCCCGTTTCGGTTGATTCAACTTCTTGGATTTGTTCTTTTTTTACGTTGTCTTGGCTCCAACGCATTAAGCCTGCTTTTCCGAAAACTTCGATTTCGTTGGTGAGCGGAAGATAGGCTATGCCCTCTATATCAAGTCCCGAGATGCTTTTATCGAGTGATGTTGGGTTGCCTGAACCATCAGTACCAGAAATCTTGGTG
>JALVRY010000469.1:6527-8287 GCA_027024625.1 Thiotrichaceae bacterium | reverse complement strand
ATGATGACAACGACGGTATTTTAGATGCTGTTGATGCCTTCCCGCATAATCCAAATGAATCAGTCGATACCGACAGTGATGGCATTGGTAATAACGCCGATACCGATGATGACGGTGATGGCTACAGCGATCAGGTTGAAATAGCCGAGGGCACAGACCCTCTCAATGCTAGCGATAAACCCACCGATGGAGATGGAGACGGCATTCCCGATAGCAGTGACACCGATGATGACAACGACGGTATTTTAGATGCTGTTGATGCCTTCCCGCATGATCCAAATGAATCAGTCGATACCGACAGTGATGGCATTGGTAATAACGCCGATACCGATGATGACGGTGATGGCTACAGTGATCAGGTTGAAATAGCCGAGGGCACAGACCCTCTCAATGCTAGTGATAAACCCACCGATGGAGATGGAGACGGCATCCCCGATAGCACCGACACCGATGATGACAACGACGGTATTTTAGACGCTGTTGATGCCTTCCCGCATAATCCAAATGAATCAGTCGATACCGACAGTGATGGCATTGGTAATAACGCCGATACCGATGATGACGGTGATGGCTACAGCGATCAGGTTGAAATAGCCGAGGGCACAGACCCTCTCAATGCTAGCGATAAACCCACCGATGGAGATGGAGACGGCATCCCCGATAGCAGCGACACCGATGATGACAACGACGGTATTTTAGATGCTGTTGATGCCTTCCCGCATAATCCAAATGAATCAGTCGATACCGACAGTGATGGCATTGGTAATAACGCCGATACCGATGATGACGGTGATGGCTACAGTGACCAAGCAGAGATAGCAGCAAACACTGATCCTTTGGATGCAAATAGTAAACCTGTTGAAAAAAATGATGGTGATGGTGATGGTATTCCTGATGATATTGATACAGATGATGACAATGATGGGATTCTTGATGAAAATGATTTATTTCCTAACGATCCTCAAGAATATGCAGATATAGATGGTGATGGAATAGGGGATAATACGGACTCTGATCGTGACGGTGATGGGGTAAGTAATAGTGATGAAGAGGCTCAGGGTACAAACCCAGATGATAGCACTAGTTTCAAGGATACTGTAAAACCTGTATTAACATTAATCGGTGATAGTAGTTTAGTGACAGATGCAAATAATATATCACTATCAGGAACAGTCTCTGATAATGGAAGTGGTTTGGATAGTATAGTACTTGGTAGTGATAAATACCCAACTCTTTCATTGTTTGTCAGTGTTAATGGAGATCAATGGCAGGTAAATGCACCGCTTGAAAAAGGATTTAATAATCTGAAAGTTACAGCATTGGATAAAGCGGGTAATGAAAAAGTACTAAATTTAACGGTTGAAAGAAGCCAGTCTGAACAAGCACTTGAATTATTAGTTAGTTACCCAGTCTCTGGTGCAATTTTAGATAGCTCACAACTAGTTATTCGCGGAGTATTACAAAGCCTACAACCTGCACTTAATAAGCAAGTTACTATCAATGGACAAATAGCAACCCTTTCTAATACAGATCGGACAACACAATTTAACTATAGCTCTGGAATATTAGTTTTAGAAGAGGGTGTTAATAACTTTGTTATACGTGCTACTGCTGATGCGCAAAGTACAGAAACATTATTAAGCGTTATTTATCGTCCAGCAGAAGACCAACTTAAAGCACCAAAAATAAAAATATTGTCACCTCTCGCAGAGAGTAAACTAGGTAACAGAACCTTTACGCTTGCAGGAGAGGTAGAAGCA
>JALVRY010000469.1:0-6517 GCA_027024625.1 Thiotrichaceae bacterium | reverse complement strand
CCTTAGCTTTGTAGGAACAGAAACAGAGCTTTATGTTACGTTGATTGCTATTGATGAAAAGGGCGAAAAAACCACTAGCCGCATCAAATATTATAATGATCAACAAGCACCAGAAATTAATATAAGCCAAAACTTACAAGCCACACCAGTAGAAAATATAATTACAGATCATCCTTATATTATTAGTGGAACAGTGAGTGATAGTAACCTTGCATCGTTGCTTATAAATGATACTCCCGTTGGTTTAACTCCATCAGAAGAGCAGGGTGAGTATCAATTTAGTGTAGCGCTTGGGTTAGAGGCAAATACTATTAACCCCATAATAATAAAAGCAATAGACCAAGCTGGAAATACAGTTGAACAGGAATATTTACTAAAATATTTAGCGACAACTACGATAGAAATATTATCACCATCAGCAGATACAGACGTTATATCAAAAGGCAGTGATTTTGATGCGACTATTAGTGTTCGATTAAATGGAGAGACAGCAACAGTACATACGGTTACAGCGACACTAAAAGATAAAGAAGGAGTAGAAAAAGGAAGTGCAACACTAAGCGGTGATGCAAATCTAAAATCTGGCACGCTGGTATTGCCCAGTGAATCAGGGGATTACCTCATAGAGATTAAAGCACTTGATAGTGATGGGAATATTGTTACCACAAGTAGCCAATCTTTAACTATAAAGGCTGAAGCCGATATACCTCTAGAAGTTTTATCAACAACACCTTTAAATGGAGATGAAGGAATAGAACCCAATAACTTCATTTCAATATCATTTAATCGTGCAATAGATATTCAAAAGTTAACTATAAAAGTCTATGAAACTGCACAAGGGGTAACTTGGGTAGACAATGGAGATTTAGGTGTAGATGCGTTACAAGCACGTGGTTACGAACTAAAGGAAGTTAATCGTAGCCACGAAGCAGTAGCAGGTAATTTATCATTAGTCCCTGGTGATAAACTAGTTGCTTTTTATCCTAGTCGTGATTTTTCTTACCATGCTGATATTTATGTTGATGTTGAATATGATGGTAGTAGCATAGAAAGAATACAGTTTAAAACCAGAGGGTTGCCTACCTTTATTAATGGAGTTATTCAAGATCAGTTTAATCAACCTATATCAGGTATTTCGGTAGCTATTCCTGAATTAAACAGAAGTGCAATAACCAACAAAGATGGTGCTTACACTTTTGGTTATGGCGATGATGCTAAAAAGAATATTAAAGGCGGTAGCTATAAAATAGTCTTTAATCCACGGTTAAAAGATATTCGTTATGGGTCTGTGAGTCGGAATGCGAATATACAAATTGGCAGAGCAAATAATATGGGTATATCGCGTATACCTGTTTTGAATAAAGATATTGCTTTTACTCCTATTAGCGGAGGAAAGGTAACCAAATTATTAGAAAACACGGTCACTCTGGATTTAACAGAAGCTAGTTTATTATTCCCTGACTCTAGTTTGAGTGGTAATGTTCAAGCCCAATTCTACACTTATGAACAATCACCTTACCCATTTTCTCCATTAGCAACACCTTTATGGATATATGGAATACAACCTAGTGGCATAGAAGTAACAGGCCAACTATCAATAGAGCTAGGTCTTCCAAAGCTAAATCAAAGTAATAGCTATGTACCTCCTGATGGTTCATATGTTTTATTACTAGGTTTAAATAAATCCTCCAATCAAATCAGCCCCGTAGGTGTTGGGATAATTACCAACAATAAACAAAACCTAAAAAGTGTAGGGGCTACACATTTTGATACTTTAGATGTTTTTGCTTATACCTTAATGCCAGAAGAAGCCCAAACAGCACTTAAAGATTATACCGAGGATAAAATTAGCTTACCCATTTTATTGGTAAAGGTTAACCAAGCTTGGGATGAAGCGCGAGAAACAGCCCGAAGATTATTCAATAGCAACAAAATCACACAATAATGACATTCAAAAATAGTACAGTACATTCAATACCGCATTCTGTTGAATATATTGCACACACCCCCCCACTTTTACATGATGTAAAAGTGGGGGGGTGTGAAAGAGGAGTGTGTTAATTATGCAATCTACAAAAATAAAACTTATCAGCAGTCTTTTCTTGATGCTATTCGTACAAAGTTTGTGGGCTTATACACCATATGAAAATTTTGTATTTGGAGCTGTTTTTACTCGTGGTGTTATATTAGATAGTAATGGGAATGCAACTTATGTTGCTTATGATGATGAAGGAGAAGAAGTAGGGGGTCATAATCTTCCATATCCAGTAAGTAAAAAAGAGAGACAAAGTACGCAGGTAATTGCAAAGGCTCAGGCTTATGCAATAACGAAGCATTTTAAGCAATTGCAAAAAGAGCTTCCTGATTTAGAGGTATTAGAAGGTATAGCATATGATGCTTTACCTAGCTTACCTAATATGCCTTTGCGAAAGTCTTATATTAACTTTGTTGTTGTCAGAGGCGCAGCACAAAGACAACTTATGATAGATGGCTCACAACTTGTTTTGCAGCAATCTATTCTTGACCCGCGCGGCCAATACGGTAGTAGTTGTCAAAGAGATAATGATGTCATTGATCTCACTAAAAGTTGTGGTTCACTGCTGGTAAATAAAAAGGGTAATGTAATCGCAAGCTCAGAAGGTAGTATTGGTTTACGAACTAGTTTCTTAAAAGATGCACAAAATAATCCAGTATATGATTCAAGATTAATTTCTTCTCGTTGGAGGCAGAGAGATTACACTTTAGTAAGCCCACTGAAAAATTTACCTGTATCTTCTAGAGCTTGGAATAGATATGCCACATTAACAGATGAAGATGGCAAGTTTAGTATGCGGTATCGACTTTATTGCCCAGGTTTTGCTTACCCATGGATAATATCAGTGAATGCAGAGCTTCGCTATTCTCGATTTAATCCACGAGGGCAGATATGGGCAACGTACTTTTATACAAAGTACAAATATGATTATTGTTCTGGTATATCTGAAAGCTTGGCAGGGTCTGGTACTTTGTTGGGGCAAATGGTTCGTATAAGTATTATGGCTATCGAAGCCACAATGGCGCACCCAGTATATCCCCAAGATATGCCTATAGATATTGTTATTTTGGATGGTGCCGCAAGCTTTGGAGAAGTTAGCAGTGGTGATAAAACCCGCTACAATGATAGTAAATCAAGCCTCTTACGAACAGTACAAAATGCCGAAGACTTTGATAACGATGGTACGATTGATAGAGTAGAAACAGGTAAATTTGTTACAACAACTAATGATGCAGGTGAAGAAGTAAAATCCTTTGAAGCTGTACCCTTAGACCAAGGTCCAGAATTTCAAGCAATATGGTTATCAAGACACCATGATTTAGCAACATTAGATGTCACTAAAACCTTACCAAGTTATACACGTCTTCTTGATTGGAGTGATGATTTTGATGACAGAGCATTACTGAGTAAAATTAATAAAAAAGACTTACAAAATACGGATATTTATTTAATCAGAGAGTCTGATGGTACGCTTATTACAGAACGTCGAGGACTAAAAGATGAGGAAGCAGGTCCTGTAGGAAACTTATCAGTATGGGATGGTGAAATTAAGTATACCATGCAAATAGTTAATAGTCATGAGGCTCAAAACCGTTATGGTTATAGTAGCTTTTCTTTTTTTCGTCTTGGAAACGATTTTGAATCTTGGCAAGTTAAAGGCAACATGAACCCCAAGTTCTATAAGAAAGAAGCAAACCATTTAAAAATAGGTGAAATGGTTAGAATTGTAGCCATAAACCGTGCAACTGGTTACATGGGCAGTGTACGAACAGAGGTAAAAGGAGCAGGAGGAGAAGGGATTTCAACACTACTTTCATTTCATATCCCCAAGATAGAAATGCTTCCTCCAAACCTCAAGGTATGGGCAAGGCGTCAAAGCGATGTAGGTACAAAAAGAGGAGAAGATGGTATTCAGCAAATAGGCAGTGAAGGTGCTGCACTGAGTAATGATAAAATCATTGTAATATCCACGGAATGGTTAGACCATGATGGTAGCCCGCTTCCTGCGGTATTGGATGACTTCGGTTTTACAGGGCGATTAGCTCGCGTGAGTGGAGAACATACTTTAGAAACTAAAAAAGGTGTAGCAGGAGGCAATAATAGCCTCTCAAACTTTGCGATAAAACCAGGCAGACAAACCCAAGTAATAAAGCTGGCAGAAGGTAATTTAGGCACAGAGCATTTATACGTGCATGTCAGTGGTGAACCACAAAAGCGCCGACCTGATTTATCATCAGGTTTAACCGAAGGTTTTGCAGGTAATTTTAACAATGATCCAGGGAAATATGCAGAAGGCAGTATTCTAAAATATCGCCCCTCATTGTTTGTGCCCGTCAAAGTTGCTGTGTTTGATGAAAACAGCACCAAACAAAGTACCAAACAATGGAAAGAAGCAAAAAAGAATAACCCAAGCCTAGAAAAGCCCGAACCAACTTACCGTTGGGTTTACCGCCCAGAGTTTCAATTTAGTGTCTATGACCTTGATATAAATGAAATCATAAGAACACCAGATCAAGGTGAAGAAGTTGATATTTATATCAGTGAAACCCCAGCCATCAGTGCCAGCGATGACACTTTAAAGCTATTGTTTGATTTAACAGAATCAACGTATAACGGACTATCCAATGTATTAGATGCCTACAGCTATAATAACGATAGAGAACTTGTTTTTGACCTTGCAGGGCAAGAGCTTATCGCCACCATAGGCAGTGATAAAACAATCACCTTTGATAATCTAGATTACCTAGCTGCATTACAAAGTGAAGATTTATTAACCATAAGACTCTTTAGCAATAACGATGCCGCTAATGTGCTGTGGGAATATGACTTTACGCCGATACAAATCAATATTGCGGTTGATTTTAACCGCGATGGAAAAATCGAATTTACTGAAAACGATGATAAGACAGATGATGAAAAATTAAATGATAAAGATGGAAACCGAACGGACTATGTGACCGATGAAAAGCCTTATGTGTTTTGGGTGAATGATGATGATGATGATTTTCGATATGAAACAAAAGGGCATGATATAAGTACCTCAGGAGGAAATAATAAAGATTTTGTTATCAATGGTTCTCGTGACTTAATAGACTTTTTTGCCATAGCTGTTGATTTGCACGATATATTGAACAACATTGATACTGAGGGCTATACATTTGCACTAAGGCAAAAAGATAGTGCTGTTAATGTCGTTTATAGTGCAATGGATATGGATAATTCAGATGCCTATTTGAATGAACTCGTTATGGGAAGTGCAGAGCCTATATTTGGCAACGGAAGAAAATCACTTCCATTTGTTAAAAAAATCACAGGAGATGATGGTGGTTCTAATGTAATGCCTAAATGGTTTCTTGAGCTACTAAAAGAAGATGAGAAAAAAGGTGTAGTAATGGTTGAAATAACAAAAGAAACAACCGAACCATTAGAGCTTGTTGTCTATAAAGATGCAAAAGAGGTTTTGAAAAAAGAGTTACCTTTGCGGGGTGTAAATGTAAAACAACTCTATGTTGATGTTTCATTGAGAACAATTAACAGTGAAAAAACATCCAGTAAATGGAGCGAAATTGGAGAGTCACCTAGCTCAGCTCCAGATGTAAGCAGTATTACGACCGTTTGGAACTTTAAAAAAACAAATACATTAAAAGTAGCTAACGATACGATAGACCCAAGCAAAAACTTTATTTTTCTTCATGGATTTAAAACTGATGCTGATGCAGGCGTAGCATTTAATAATGAAATATTTAAACGTCTTTATCATTCTGGTTCAAATGCATTATATACAGGTATATTGTGGGAAGGTAATCAAGGCGCTTTAGGTGTTGATTTGTTATCCGTATTACGCTATTGGAAAAATAATCAGAATGCATTTTATACTGCAGATGATGTAGCAGAATTTATAAGCAAGGGTATAAACGGCGAAAAAACAGTAGCCGCACACAGTATGGGAAATGTTGTAATGGGTTCTGCTATTAGTAACTTTGGTTTAATAGTTAATAATTATTTTATGATAGATCCTGCTGTAGCGCTCGAAGCTTATGATGAGGCGCAATTAGACCCTAAAAAAATGAGGCATACCGAGTGGGATAGATATTACTTTGGAGCAGATGATAGTTATTCACAAACAGATGGGCGTAAATTATGGTCAACAGAGTGGTATAGGTTATTTTCAAGTAATGCAGAAGATCATCGTAATAAATTAACTTGGCGAGATATTTTTTCTCCTGTAGTAAATAACTCTAATATAAATGTTGTGCAATATTATTCTTCGGGTGAAGAGGTTTTACAGGCAGCTACTGAGGGAGTGCCTTGGTCAACAGACTCATTGCCTTACATTGGTGAATCGGGACGAAATTCGTGGAATATTTCAGAAAAGGGAAAAGGTAATAGGCAATTTGCAGGCAATATTTTTATTGGGTTTGGTCGGGCAGGTTGGGAGTTTAGAAAATTAAGCTTTTAAGAACTATTAGAGACGTATAAGGT
>JALVRY010000468.1 GCA_027024625.1 Thiotrichaceae bacterium | reverse complement strand
GTGCTAGACCTAACCCAGCAGTTAAAAAAATCGTTTCTCATGTACAACCAGAAAAAGTTGATGCTAAATAATGAATATTGTTACTAGGAAGCTAAAGCTATTCTCTCTTTGCACTTTCTTAGCTGCACTCAGCATTATACTTTCTGGTTGTTCTTCCAATGATGACCATGCAAATATTACTACAGCACTTTTAAGACAGCTTCCTGCCTCTACTCAGCAAGTACTTCTTGTAAATAGCCATTCATGGAATGACTCTAGTGGCGAATTACAACGCTACGAGAAGAAGCAAAACCAATGGCAGAAAATAGGTAAACCCTACCCTGTTATGCTTGGAAGAAATGGAACAGCATGGGGGACAGGCTTACATAAAACCAAAGGCCTAAAAAATTTTAAACAAGAAGGTGACGGCAAAGCACCAGCAGGTGTTTTTAAGCTAGCAACGAGTTTTGGCTATGCCGATGCTCCAGCAAAGCAACAAAGCTACCCTTACAAACAAGCTACCGACCGCGATTACTACATTGATGATGTCGAATCAACGGACTATAACCACTGGGTTAAACTTCCAGCAGAGCAAGCCAACACGCCGAAAGCACACTGGAAATCATTTGAACGAATGCGACGTGATGATCATTTATATGAATGGGGAATTGAAATTGAGCACAACAAACATCCCATCAAAAAGAAAGGCGGCAGTGCAATATTTATGCACGTGTGGAAAGACAATCAAACAACCACCGCAGGCTGTACCGCAATGGCGAAGAATAATTTGCTCACAATACTTGAGTGGCTAGATGCAAGTAAACAACCTTTACTCATTCAAGCACCCATCCAAGAGCTGAAGAATATTAAGCTTTAAGTAGGAATGCATAATTAAAGATGATTCTCTGCAATCGGCAACCCACTTAGAAAATCCATCCAAATTCTACCCAACAATCTTGTTTTTGGCTCTTTAATGTAGAATTTACTCTCCCCATCTTGCCAAACTAATGTTTCACCTCTACCAGATAGATTTTTAATTTTCATTGTATAAGTAAGATCATCAGCATTGCGAGCAAACCATTTATAAATCAAATTAGCAACCTTTGGAGATTCAATCACAAGACCTAGCTCTGTATTCTCATATACAGAACGTGGGTCAATATTCATTGAGCCAATATAAAATAGCTTTCTATCAAAAACCATCACCTTGGCATGTAGACTATTTTTCTTTGCTCGTACCCTTTCTCCCATTGCATGTGATTTAAAAAGTGGAAAATCCCCCACTTTCAGCTCATGCAATTCAACACCTAGCTTGATTAATGCCTTTCGATAATTCATATATCCAGAATGAACAAAAGGTACATCGGTAGTATGCAAAGAATTTGTCAGTAATATAATTCTAACGCCCTTTTTTCTTAACTCTTTTACATATCGCAAACCGGCTTTTGTTGGCACTAAATAAGGCGTAAAAATAAGAAGTTCTTTTTTTGTATTACTAATATATTTGCTGATTTCTGATACTTTAATAAATTTCTTGGTATTTCTTTTGCGTTTGATTTTCTCTGGATCATCAGCGATAAGCTTTGCCTTCCCCCAAGAAAAAGGAAACTTCTGCTTATCCAGTGCATTAAGATAATAACTATCATCAATGGATAAAGCACTTTTGTAAGATACGGTTAGGGCTTTACTAGAGGCTGGAATTTTTTCTAAATTATCCAGTCGATCAACCAAACGACTATTCCAAAATCGGTCAAAACTCAGTGAAACATCGCGTACTCTTGGACCAATAAATGCAACATCCATATCACCAAAGCGAACTTCTTTTTGTTGATGAAAATATTCATCCGCAATATTTCGCCCGCCAACAATGCTGATCTGATTATCAATCGTTAGAGATTTATCATGCATCCGCCTTGTTATTTTTCCTAACTTAAAAACAAACTGTGGATATCGTGAAATATGGCGATTAAAAGGATTAAACACTCGCACCTCAACATTCGGATGTGCTGCTAGGTCTTTTAGTAATGTTGTTTCATTACTAAGGTGTATATCATCAATTAATAAACGAATTTTTACACCTCGATTAGCCGCCTGTTTAAGCAAACGATAGAAATCACTCCCCGACTTATCTTCATGAATCATGTAATACTGCACATCAATTTTACTTTGTGCTTTTTTAATCAATGCCGAACGCACTGCAAAGGCATCAACACCATTTGCTAAAAGAAAAAAACCTGTTTTATTAGGATGCTGCTTAAGTAAAGGTGCAAACTTTTTCTCAAGATAAGTTCCTGATTGATAATTTGTTAAATAATTACTCTGAGACTTTTTATGCTGAGCAGGCACACCCGAGCATGCTACCAAACTTAAGCTCAGAGTGATAAGTATGAGTTTATAAAACAACCGATATGACAAAATAGTTGATACCCCAAAATTTATCTAAAAAAAACAGAGTTGATTGCCCAAAAAGGCGATACTAGCTTAGGAACTTGTCCAAGAATCTGAAGCGTACCGAAGAAGATCTAATTTGAGCTGGATTTTTTTCAATAGCTTCACTGTTCCCAGATAAGTACCTAAGTCAATATCGCCTTTTAAATCCATCACTAAGCACTGTTTCTAAGTAGGAGTACATAATTAATTTAACAAAATTTGTGAAGGATATTTTTTGATATTCATTCATTGTCGAAGGAGCATAGCCCAAGCTACGCGACTGAGAGAATGGCTTGAATAGCAGAAAATAGACCAGTAAATTGTTAAATGTGTGTGCACTCCTACTTAACTTTGCTCTAAGAATTTATCTGAAATAAAGCACTTAAAAATAAAGTAAAAATACTAATTTATCCCACTTGCAATAATAATTACCTTTACTTCTTCTGCCAAACATCTTCCCACCATGCAGAATCACTACCTGAATCTGTAGCAGAAGACTTGGGTAACTGCATATTATCTCTAATATCGTTGATGTCCCAACCCGTTAGCCTAGCAAGTGTTTTTGCTTCTTTATTTTTTCGCGCAGGCAAAACATTGTTAAAGTAGTTATCCGCTGCTTCGCAGGTTTCACCGCCTTTCCATGGATGATGAATAATATAACGTCCTTGGAAATTTTCTCGATTGCCCGTACTTTGGAAAACAAGATCTTCTGGAAAGTGTTGCTGATCGTAACGTACATGTAAGCGTGTTAAATATACATTTTTGGCTTGCGGTAAAGAACGTCGTCGTTGTGGCATACTGTTGTTCGCCTCATTATCATCTACCCAAAATGCACCTAATTCACGTAACTCCTTATTGGACAAGGGGTCAGCAGCACATGGATCACACCAATTCATATCCCACGCATATTCTAAGAAAACGGCTTTATTATTTTCTTTTTTCACTTGATTTCGGAACATATCTCGATAGAAATCAGCAAACTTATTTTTGTCTTTAATATAAGCAGGAATATCAACACCACTCTCTAATTTAACTGTTCGATAGTTGGTTGTTTCAATACGCCCTTTGCGGCTTAAACCATAAATAAATAGCTCTTGTTGTCCTTTACTATTTACCGTGCCTAATCGAATAGGAATCATAAAACGGTCATGGTTATACGCAATTTGTATGGGGCGTAGACGCGTAAAACCTGATTTATTAAATTCTTTTAAATTAACCTTCGCTACAAAGAATTTCATCTTTTGTTTAAGGTAACTTCCTACAACTGATTCAGCACCTTTAGGTAACTTATAGCCCTGATCTGTTAGCCATGTTAACAAACCACCACTTTGCTTTGCAGAGAGTAGCATAATGTCATATTCACCAACGGTGTACTGCGCTTCAATCGTTACACCAAGACTTTTTGCTGTACGAGCAGGACTAGCTTCACTATCCATCATCGTTGCTGTTGGCATCATGCGTTTATACATAATAGGAGGAGAACATGGGTTTTCATCAAAATATTCGACGAGGCGTGGGGCAGAGTAGCTATCAAGATGCTCAATAATTGCATTATTGGTTACATGAATTTGCTCACGTTTTAAGACCGTTGGCACTGGCATAACCATCGCAAATTCATTTACATTGCCTTGAAAATCGCTTGCCATCGTCATCACATTTCGATCACCATCACGGACAATCACTACTTGAGATGACTCGTTGAATAGACTTGTATCTGCTTTTGCCACATAAAACCCACAGAATGCAGACGCGAGTGTCGGCACTGTAAGTAACAAGGTGACAGTGATTAATCTAAGTAATTTTATTTGCATATTTCCCCCAAAAAGTTGGTTGTGGCCATTGATATTTATTCCCCGAAAAAACATTATTTATTACGACCACAAATGGCGATGATAGTGCTAAAGCATATAAAAATGCATTAGGAATAAAGTAAATAAATTGTAACACCCAACCCAAGACAGCAACTAGGCTACCAAATACGATACGACCATTCCGAGAATTAGGTGTTGTCATTGGATCTGATAACATAAAAAAAGCAAAAACCAATAAAGAACCGCCTTGCATCTGATGCAAAGGTATTTGAAGGCTATCTCCTAACCATATCGATCTTAAAATAAGGAGTGAAGAATATACTGATAAAAAGCTAATCGTCGTCAACATCCGCGAATAACCAATAATCACAATCAAGCCAGCACCCGATAGTAATAATGCCCACCACATTTCTTGCCCCCACTGCCCTGGCACAGCCCAAGCCGAATCGGTTAATAAGATAACGGCAACAATACCAATGTTAGATGGATTAAAAATATGCTTATTATTCCACCGAATAAAGAATTTACTTGAAATTGCAATGACAATAGCCAATACCATCCAAGCAATATGTGTAACATGCAATAGCAACAAGATGGACATAGTTGAATTAATTGCACTTAATGGATTAAATACCAACTGATAATATCGCGTTAATACATACTGAGTTAGCAAAGAAGCCAAAAAGACAATACCAACATTCCCCAAAGACAGCGGAATGTTGAGTGCCATAATCCCCCATATTAACAAGCCATTTTGCACAAGCAATTGATAATATCGGGGGTCAATTTTGTTTAACTTAAGCATAAAATTTGCCGATCAGAAACCCTTTACCTGAACCCATGACTTCAATGCGAATAACAGGGGATAAGAGATTGTTTTATCAGGGAATTTTAAAAAATATTAGCTTCACTCTTTGGTTTAGCAAGTACTACTGTACTCAATTTTAACCCCGTGATGAATCAATAGCTTATTCACTGTGTCGTAATGAAGCCACAATCCAGATAATAGTGTGACAATAATAATTCCACTTTGTTTTGATCTGCTTTTTTTAATTTGAAACTTATGAAATACCTAATAACTCTACTTCAAAAATCAAAGTTGCATTCGGTGGAATAACGCCACCTGCCCCCGTTGCCCCATAGCCTAATTGAGAAGGAATTGTTAATTTGCGTGAACCACCTACTTGCATTCCTGCAACACCCTCATCCCAACCTTTTATCACTTGTCCCGCACCAAGATTAAAATCAAATGGCTGATTACGGTCTTTACTTGAATCAAACTTTGTTCCATTTTCCAACCAGCCTGTATAATGCACAGATACACGCTGCCCTGCTGTTGCTACATCACCTTCACCAATAACAGTATCTTCATATTTTAAACCTGAGTCTGTGATTTTTTCTGACATTATGTCTTCCTTAATAGTAAATTGACCGATAGTTTTAGAGGATTTTCCCCGTCATAGCAAGAAAAACCTGAATCGATACCTTTACGACAACAGATAATAAAACATACCTTTTATCGGCTAATCATCTTCGCTTAATATTTCACTTGCTATCATGTGCACACTACTCGGATATAGAAAGCAACTGCATTGCCCTTCCGAATAAAAAGAATAACAATTTATAAATAATAATAATTAAGGGGAACTCCCATGAAAAAGGTAATTATATCTGCTGCACTAACGACAGCATTATTTGGCATGTCTTCTGCTTACGCAGGTGGTGGAAGTAGTATTTTCTCTGACACATCGGGCGGTGGTGCGACAACTGCTGGTCTATACGGTGGTGCAAGTATTGGTAAAACTTACAACGATAAGTGCTGGAGTGGTGATGTAGCTGAAGACGAAGAAGAAGGCTGTCAACAAGCCACTGATGATACTGCTTGGAAAGCCTTTGCAGGTTATAAGGTCATGCCTAATTTTGCAATAGAAGGGGCTTATATTGACTTCGGAAGTGCCACAAAAGAGGTTGAGGGTGACTATGAGGCTGATATTTCTCTAAAAGGAGTTAGCTTAATGGGCGTTGCTTCCACCTCTATAACAGATGATATTGATGTATTTGGTAAATTTGGTGTCATGCGTTTTAAAGCAGACACATGGGCTGAAGATGAAGACATCTCTGTTAGCGGTACTGAATTAGCTATTGGTGCTGGTGCATCAATGAATGTTAGCGACAATATTGCAATACGTGGTGAAGTTGAGCACTTTGATGACCTTGACATCAACCTATACTCAGCTGGTGTATCATATAGCACAATGTAATACTGCTTTTGCGAAGCCCTGATTAAGTCAAGAAGACTTGGAAGTGATACTTTATTATCGCCCGTAAGATATTGAAATATTGTTGTCTCGGGCGAGGCTAAAGAGACTGTGTAAGTATTCATGGAACGCGAAAAGAATGGTTAAAATTACCCATATTTTGTTTAAAAATTCAGCCAATAGCCTGCTATTACCTTTATTTTTAAACAAAATCTGGAAAATTTTTCCTCATTTTTTCGCAGTCCCAGAATACTTGCACAGTCTCTAAAAAGCCTCACTTCCTACTTGATCAAAGTTTCTCTGATTGCAATTATCCTAAGCTTGCTTTCAACATATCTAATATTTTTTTCAACACTTTTACAATCATAGTGATTTCATTATTATTCTTTGTTCGCGTTGTTAGCATCTCAATTAAAAACTTTAAATGCTCTGATACAAAACGTATCTGTCGCGGTGCGGCTCCTCTTGCAATCGCCGTTGAGTAATACTCCACCGTTTTATTAATAATCTCACTTTTAGACACTTCATCATTTTCAACAATGTAAGATAAAATCGTACATTCTGCCAATGTAATACCCGTACAAAAAGAGGGTTCAGTTACATCGCGATTATTGACTCCTTGCTTTGCCTGATTTAACCAGTAAATTAACTCACTTTTATCCAGCTTATAGTTTTTATTGCGTAACGATTGAATCGCTAAGCAGGTCTGCCAGTTAACCAAAGGATAGGGTCTAACTTCACGACAACTTTCTAGAGCCATTTCATGGGCTTTTTGATAAGCCACCTCCATTTTCTTCAGTGCAGAAGAACGAGATCGACCTTGAGTAATCATCGCTTTCCGCTTCCATGCTTTACCTCTTTCCTCCCAACGCCCAATGCTGTGACCAAACCGATTTAACAGGTCAAGTAAATCTAAAGCCTCGGCAATTAAAGACATTGCCTTTGTTTGGGTTTCTTCACTTTCACCCAAAGCTAATGCCCAAGCGGTCTGCAAACTGACTAAATCCTCCAACATCGTTACAGAATAGTCAGCAAAGGGTGTTTGCTGGGCTAATTTATAATGCTTAATTGCTTGCTCAAAATTATCTAGCTTGCCGTGAGCACGCCCTAGAGCCATACGCACGTTAGCCTGAGATAACCATTTCATTGGAATCGCCTTTTCTATTGTCGTTAAGCGAGCTTGCAAGAAAGAAAAATTAGAAACCTGAGCAGAATCCGCTGCATTCGATAAATTTTGTAGTTCTACCAAGACTTCATTATCAGAAACAAAGGTATATTGCTGCGATTGTTGTGTTGCTAAAGAGGTAGACTCACTAGAGGCATAATGTGTTAAGACATAATCAGGATCACCATAGCATTGATACGCTCCCCACGTATTTGAGCTACTATACTTGCGATAAGTTTGCAGACGGGCTTCCGTCACTGACTCGCCAAAGGTTAGCCCTTTCAATAAACAGTGGTAAAAAACAGAAGAGAACAATTCAGCAGCAGAGTCATTAATCGCCCAACCTGCTGCAACTATCGCTCTCACACCTATGTTAATTAACTCTGTTGCTAAATTTGCCGCTAATTTATGACGATTTTCCCACGCTTCAACTGGATTTTTCCCTTTAACTTTTCCAAGGTGACAGCCGTTGATAAAGGCAAATTCTGGTACTTTGCGCATTTGACGGATTTCAATAGGTGTAAGGAAAATATCATCACCTAAAACCATCCCCGTCACTGGCTCATTGTAGTCTCCACCTGCATCATAATTAAATACGCCATGCCCCGCCAAATGCAAAACGCGATAATCACTGGTATGTAGAGCATTTAACACA
>JALVRY010000467.1 GCA_027024625.1 Thiotrichaceae bacterium | reverse complement strand
ATGATAACCTGCGCTTGTTGCTGTTGTAGCGCGGATGCCATTGCATCGGGGTCATCATTGACAATAATAATAGCTGATGATTCGACCGAGCTTTTATGAAATTTATTACCTTTTTTTTCTACAAATTCAATTACACGATCAAAGACTGCTAAATCTTTTGTAGATAATCCAAAAAAGCAGAGTCCGAGACTTTTCATTTTATTTTCCAACCTTTTCTAATTTTTTAGTTTCGACTTGTTCTATCGTTGCTTGTAGGGTACTGCTATCGACGGGTTTGGTCAAATACTCATCAACACCAGCTTGTCTTGCAAGCGTGCGATGTTTGGTGGTGCTGCGTGATGTTACCATGATAATAGGAAGATCTTTTGTTTCAGTCCAGATACGGAGTGATTCGACCATTTCCAAACCATTCATATTGGGCATTTCCAAATCAGTAATAACGAGTTTGAAGGGTGTTTTTTCTAATTGCTGTAAGGCATCAGCACCATCAACAGCAGTACCTACTTCATGCCCTTGTGCTTCAAGCATTAGGCGTAATGCGGTACGGTTACTGAGTGAGTCATCGACGACCAGTATTTTATTCTTATTAACATTAATAGCCGTTGAATCAGTCATATTAATGGGGGCTTGTAATGCACGCTGTATTGAAGTGTGTAATAGATCAAATAGGTTTAATACAGGTGCTACGACCCCATCAGGTAAGAGGCAAACCCCGTTGACACCTGTGATACTTGTCATCCACGGTTTGAGTGTTTTTATGGTGATATTGAGTGGTTTAAGCACTTGATCAACATAGAGCGCAATGTGTTTACTGCGATGCTCGATAATTAGCACTGGTTGGCTTTTATCGCTGATCAGTCTTGATGTAGTCCATGATAATAGGCTTGACAGTGCGAGGAGCGGAATCTGCTTCTGTTGAAATTCTATAAATAATTGTTGCTTCTTTTGGGTCACACTGTTTTTCTTTACATAATAAATCTGTTGAATGGATGAATTTGGAATGGCTAAGGTATTGCCTAATACATCAACGAGTAAAATATTAGCGGCGGATAGGGTGAGTGGAACTTGTATGCGTATTTCTGTGCCTTTGTCTTTAGTGCTATCAATGGATAGTTTGCCCGATAGATTTTGTACGGCAAGATTGACCACGTCCATGCCCACACCCCGTCCTGAGGTTTCGGTTACTTTGTCCCGCGTTGAAAAGCCTGCTAATAAAATTAGGCGCAGTTTTTCTTCTTTTGATAGCGTTGCATCGTCAGTGATTAAGCCTTTTTTGATCGCAGCTTGATAGAGAACGTCAGCATCAATACCTGCACCGTCATCGTTAAGTATTAAGGTAATTTGATCGCCTAGCTGAGTAAATTTTAGTTGAATTTTGCCTGTTTCATCTTTGGATTTTTGGCGGCGGATGTTAGCAGGTTCGATACCATGATCCACGGCATTGCGTAGTAAGTGGAGCAGGGGATCGACTAGACCTTTAATAACATCCGTATCCAGTGCGATTCCTTCACCAATAATCTCTAGTTCAGCTTTTTTCTTTGTTTGGCGACAGGTTTCACGCACAATGCGTTGCAGGCGGGGTGTTAGAATGCTTACGGATTCCATCCGCATATTAAGCACGGTGTTATTTAATGCATGATTAAGTTGTTTCTGTGTGTGTGCTTGTGCATTTAACCTGTTTAATTGTCGTGCTAAAGAGAGTGACATTTTGCGATCATCTTCAATCGATTCAGATAGCAAGCTGGTAATACTGTGCAGCTCGTTATAGCTATCCATTTCCAGACTATCCATCTGCAATTCATCAGGTTTTATATTGGTGTTGGTTTTTGTTTTGTGTGTGGTTTGTTGTACGTTAAGGGTATTTTGCTGGTTTACTATCCACTCTAGCTCATCCAATAGGGTGCGAATACGGTCGTTATGCTCATTAATATGTTGTCGTGCTGCGAGTAATTCGCTCATTTGATTCGCCATCTGTGTATTGGCGGTAATTAATTCGCTAGAAAAACCTAATAACGTATCGATAACAGACACAGGGACACGTAAAGTCGTTTCATTTAGGTGTGTACGCTGGACTGTTGGTGCGCTTACGGGGGGCGATGAGAGGACGTTAGGCGTTGGCAGTACCTCTTCAAGCGGACGAAAGTTTAGACTAAATTTACGTTCTTTTTTGCTTTCATCGGCGTTGCCTTCATTGGTGTTGCTTTCATCCGTATTGGTTTTTTCTTGCGGTTCTTTTACTTTATCAATCGTTTTAGGCAGATTTTTTTTGACCTGCCTAACTGCCTCTTCTTCTATCAAGGGGTCTGCGGGTAAATGTTGTTGCCAATTATTTAATTTTTTATACAGCTCAGGATATTCTTTCGGTGGTGTACTTTCTGAAAGTAAAGAATCATAAAGGCTTTCGAGCAAATTTGCAGACTCACTCAGTAATATTGATAGGCTGGGAGGTAGCTTATTTTTACTGGCGTAATCAAGAATTTCTTCCAAAGGCTGGCAGATATTAGCGACGGGGCTAATACCAACGGTGGCACTAGTTCCTTTAATGCTATGGGCTAAATGAGATGATTTCTTGCAAGTATCGCCTAGTTCTTTGCTGAGTTTTCCTTTTGTATTTTTTTCCTGCTTGGCAATATCCCGAAGCAATGTGGCAATTTCTACGACATGCTGAGGGGTTTCACCCATATAAGCTTTTAATATTTCAGGGTGTATGTCTTTATGCCATGAG
>JALVRY010000466.1 GCA_027024625.1 Thiotrichaceae bacterium | reverse complement strand
GATAAGCTCAAGCCTGCGGTACGCTACAAGTCAGGTACAAATTCACGTACTGATGAGAAGTCTGAGTGGAAGACGCGTGCAGGTCGTGAAAAGATCGAGCGTACTTGTGATGATGCAGGCAAGTGTACAGTTAACGTCTATGGAACAACCATTCGTTCACATATCACACCTGAAACCATTGAGGTTACGGAAGGTGATACCGTTTCAATTCACCTAACTAACCTAGAGCGAGCGGAAGACGAAGTGCATGGTTTTGCTATGTATGGTCAGAACGTACAGCTTTCAGTTGAGCCAGGTAAAACAGCCACTGCAACATTTGTTGCGGATAAAGCGGGTGTTTATCCTTACTACTGTACTGAGTTCTGTTCTGCACTTCACTTAGAAATGCAAGGCTACTTGTTAGTACAACCTAAAGGCTACAAGTCGGAAGGTGATATTAGTACAGAAGGTCAAACTTACACCAAGGCAGATTACGATAAACAGGTTAAGACTAACGTCGAAACTCAAGGTGTAATCGACTCGGTTGTTGGGTTTATTACTAGCCATAACTACAAGGACTTCCCAGAAGTTGTTGCATTGGTTGAAGACGCAACCGATCAGCTAGGCTTTGCAGAAGATGCGAAGAAGAAAGCGGCTGAATTTGCAGCGGCAGGCGACTGGAATAAGGCAATGGGTTGGGCGAACCAATGGTGGCAGTATCAAGTTAAAACTGCCGATATGGGTTTACGTGCTAAGACCTTCCTTGAAGAGCATGGTGCTAAAAAGGTAGACGGTGCAGCAGCACCAGCAGCGGAGGAGGCTCCAGCAGCACCAGCGGCGGATGCAGCTCCAGCAGCAGAAGCTCCAGCTCCAGAAGCTAAGTAAACAATCTAGTTTTACAAGCCTTTTAGAGCTAGAAAAGGGGGGGGTGATGAAAATCATTCCCCTTTTTTATTACCTTTTTTTCTATGAGGAAATAAGAGGATTAGGATTTATTAAAATAGATCGTGAAATGTATAACATATTGATATTTAAAATAAATATTTTTCTTTGTGATATATCTTGACCTAACTCAAGGTATGTAATTACGCATGATTTTAGACTCTATGCATAGATTTCCAATTGGAGGGACACATTATGCCGAAAATTTCAAAAGCAAGTATTTCAATAATGGCTGCATTAAGTGCAACCTTATCATTCACACTAAGTAGCTCTGTTCTCGCAGCAGATTTAGACGGAGCTAAATTATTTACTGAAAAAACCTGTCATTCTTGCCACGGAAAAGATGCAAGTACGCCTGTAATTGCAGCTTATCCATCTATTGCGGGGCAAGCGAAAGAATATCTAGTGCAGCAGATCAAAGATATAAAAGAAGGTAAACGTAATAACGGTCAAACGGCTGCAATGAAAGGTATTATGCACCTAGTCAGTGATGAAGAAATAGATGCAATTGCCACTTATGTTTCTTCATTGCCGTATAAACCAGGTCGAGCTGTTTCTAAAGCTCCAACTAAAGAGCAAGCTGCAGCATCTACAGCAGCAGCGGCGGCAGGCGCGGCTACCGCAGCTGGCACTGCATCTACAGCTGATACTGCAAAACCTGCAACACCCAGTGCAACTACAGCCGATACATCAAAAGAGGCAGCTGCATCAAGTGCTCCAGCCGCAGCCGCTACTCCAAGTGCTACAGCTACTACTACTCCATCAGCAGCAGGAAAAGAAGGAAAATTACATGATGGTTCAAATGAAAAAGTTTGGATGACAGAGGGTGGAGAACGTATTGAAGCAATGCACCTAACCCCTGACCATGAAAATGGTATTGAGGTATTTGAAGTATGTTCAGGTTGTCACTTAACAGAAGGTTGGGGACAAAAAGACGGTACTTTCCCACAGCTTGCAGGTCAGCATCAATCAGTATTAATCAAACAGCTTGCTGATATTCGTAGTAAAAACCGTGATAACCCTACTATGTACCCCTTTGCACTACCAGAGTCTATCGGTGGTACACAAGCAATGGCAGATGTTACCGCCTATATTGCTAAGCTACCGATGAATCCAGATAATGGTAAAGGTGAATGGGAAAAAGGTACGCCAGAATATGACCAAGGAGCTAAGCTCTATAAAGACAATTGTGTCAAATGTCATGGTGAAGAAGGACGCGGCGATGCCGAGAAGTTCTACCCAAGACTTCAAGGTCAGCACTACAAATACATGCTTCGTCAATTCCAATGGATTCGTGATGGTAAACGCCGTAATGCCAACCCTGATATGGTAAAACAAATCAATGGCTTCTCTGATAAGGAGATGGAAATGGTAATTAACTACGTTTCTCGTATTCCAGTTCCAAAAGAAGAATTGGCACCATCCGTTGATTATTTAAACCCTGACTATGATTAATTAATAACTGAATCTGCGACCTCACCACCGTACCGTAGTGAAATTACGGATTCAGGTAGAGGCTAGTTGGGTTGTTATACAAGACAACCCAACTTATTCTGCATAAGATTAGCTTCTAGTTTACTTTAATGAGTATTAGTAGTTGCAAAAGTATATTTAAGTGGGAGAGCATAATTAATTTAACAATTTGCTGGTCTATTTTCCGCTATTCAAGCCACTCTCTCAGTCGTGTAGCTCGGTTATGCTTCTTCGACAATGACTTGACTAGCAAAAAATAGCCTTCGCAAATTTTGTTAAATTAATTATGCCCTCCTACTTAAGGAACCTCTGATCAAGTCACGAATGATTTTCTTGGAGCTAAAATTCTCCATTTTTTGTTTAAAAACCTCACCAATAGCCTGCTATTCGTTCACTTTTTAAACAAAAACTGAATAATTTTATCAACCAAGAAATTTCATCCGACTTAATCAGAGTTTCCTTAAGGAAGTTCTGAAGCTTGTTCTATTTTCGGCAAGCCTCCCAAACTTGGACGGTGTCTTTTCCTGATATTTATCAGAACGTTACTATATTCGGATATTTTTTATGGCTACAAATAACAATCGAACACTTATTTCCAGTCTACTAATTTTAGTATCGACTATACTTCTGATCGTTATCTACTATTCACCTGTTTGGTGGGTTGCACTGACTGCACCTAACTACCCCGAAGAGGCTTTTCCTGATGGTGTGCGAATTGATTTCCACATGAACGGCGTTTTCAATGGTTGTAAAAAAATTGATAAAGCTGAGTTAGCAGAAGCGGAAGCTTTAGATTGTGTGCATGAAATGGATACTATTAATCACTATGTAGGTATGTATCCTATCGCGGCTGGTGGTGTAATCGAACGTGCTTTCTCTCCATTTTTAGTTGGTTTGTTAGCTGTTATGCTGCTAACTTTCATGTGTACCCGTCACAAAATTCGCTTAATCATTATGTCAATTGGCTTTGGCTCACTCGCGGTATGGATGAGCATGACATGGTACGGAAAAGATGGCTTAAATTACCATAATGCAGGTTATATTCATGCCCTAGTAACATCAATGGATCAGGATAGCAATGTTTCGGGTGCTGTTGCTGATGTGGGAAACTCAGGAGCGATAAGTCTAGCAAAGTTACGTGCCTCCTTAGCGGGAAAAGCCTTTGATGAAGCCGATGTCGAAGAAGCCCCGAAACCAGCGGTTGCTCCTAAGGAAAAATCAGATAAACAAAATAACATCGCCTTGCTAAAAAGTATTTTTAATATTGATCAGGCAAAGCAGCCTAAAGAAGACAGAATGACATGGAATGGCTCTGCCGCTCAAATGATGGCTTGGCACTATCAGAAAAATTTGGGTCGCTATTTCAATGTTCAGACAGAGATTGTACCAATGGTAAAAACCATGTCGGCTGTTTCTCATGTCGTCTTTTTTGGAATTTTAGCAGCTATGTTGCTACTCCTATTTGGCGTATGGAAAAGAATCAAATTATTGAATTGGTTGCTAATTATCGTGCCAATGGCATTACCTGTATTCTTTGTTATTGAATATTCTGGCTGGCTCTACTGGTATGGTCACACGCTTAATGACATGGGAGCCTTCTCAGTAAAGCCCTTTATGCCTACCGTATTTGGGCAGGGAAAGGTAGCTCAATTCACCACACATTCTTACCCTGCAATAGGGTTCTTTATGATGTTAGTAATGTCGGTTATGCTAGGTTTTGCTGCGTTAATGAGATATAAGCAGGAGAAAGAATAACGACTAATTTTGTAACTACTCAGCATAATAAGCGATCACTTGCCATCTTCCATGTAAAATACGCTGAGTAGTTAGCTAATTTTGCCATAGCTCAATATCGCGTATTTAATATTCCTGTAACGTGTGAAAACCATATCAATTGGCTAAATAAAATATGAGCAAAACAAGGTATTACATTCTTCTCCAATTTTCCAGCAAGGGTTATTTGCCTTTTACTCTTGCTGGACTTGTTTTTCTTTCATTGTACTTTTCTTATTCAAATTCCGCTCTTGCTATAGAGGATACCAAATACCCATCTTTCCAAAAACTTGTTGATGAGGCAAAAGAAGGTTCAACCTTAGTACCACCCGCAGGAATCTATGCAGGCCCAGTTGTTATTGATAAACCCTTGATTATTGATGGCAAAAACGGAGTAACCATCAATGCTGGTGGTAAAGGCTCGGTAGTCTTATTGGATACGGATGGAGCAACGCTACAAAACTTGCACCTAACCAACTCGGGTGAGTCAGCCAATGATATTGACTCTGGTGTGCAAGTGCGTGGCAATTACAATATCATCAAAGATAATCTAATAGATGACTGCTTGTTTGGCGTAGATCTTCAGCAATCTAAAAACAATATCGTCAAACGTAATACAATCTCATCAAAGGATAAATTTAGCTTAGGTCAAAAAGGCGATTCTGTGCGTCTTTGGTATAGCTTTAATAATAAAATCATAGATAACACTACCAAAAATGTGCGTGACATGGTGGTCTGGTATTCCGCCGACAATATTATCAAGGGCAATGCCGGCTCAGATAGTCGCTACTCCCTACACTTTATGTATTCTCGCTACAATGTGGTAGAAAATAATAAATACTACAACAATACTGTCGGCATATTTTTGATGTATAGCGACGGCATTGTTATCCGCAATAATGTTATTGCCCATGCCTCAGGTCCTACAGGTGTGGGTATTGGCTTTAAAGAGACCTCCGATTTAACTATCGAAGGCAACCAAGTTCTCTACTGTGCCAGTGGCTTGTACATCGACGTATCACCTTTTCAGCCTGAAACCACTAATAGATTTAACGATAACCTAATCGCCTACAATGGCATAGGCATTCGCTTTCTTAACGATTGGCACAGCAATATTTTTAAACATAACCAATTTGCAGGCAATCTAACGCAGATTGTTGTATCTGGCGGAAAAACAGCTAACCGCAATGTATGGGAAGGTAACTACTGGAGTGATTACCAAGGCTTTGACCGTGATAATAGCGGTGTAGGTGATACCCCTTACGAGCTTTATGCTTACGCCGACAAGCTATGGCGAGACGTTCCTAGTGCTCAGTTTTTTAAAGGTTCACCTATTTTAGAAACCCTAGACTTCCTAGAACGCCTAGCCCCATTCTCTAAACCCAATTTACTTGTTAGGGATAAACAACCCCTAATGGATAAATTTGCAAAAGTGAAAAAAGTAATTAAAACAAACAAAACCGAAGATAAAACAAATGGAAAACCTCAAAAGAAATCAGCCTATCAAATGCTGTTAGACGCTCAGGCTAGATAGGAGACCTGTAACGACTCAGCATAACTATGTGATAGGTGGTATTTACAAAAAACTTTTCTTTTATCTGTGGTTAAAATTTAATGTGAGCTAGTAATTATGGCCAAACAACGATTAACACGAAAGCAAAAGGCAAGACGACAATTCTTAAGCTCTATCGGCTACACTGCTGTTATTACAGGTGCGGCTCTAATGGGCTATATCCCTGTTTTAGGTGAAGGTAATCAACGCATCCGACCACCAGGGGCATTGGCTGAAAAAGAATTTTTGGCATCTTGCATTAAATGCGGACAATGCGTACAAGTTTGCCCTGTTGAGGCAATTAAATTGGCTGATTTAGACGATGGCTTTGGCAATGGCTCACCTTATATTGATGTTCGCAGTCAAGCCTGTGACTTTTCTTGCGATGGCTTGCAGTGTGTACTCGCTTGCCCGACAGGTTCATTAACACACGAGATTGACTACCCTGCACAAACCAATATGGGGGTTGCAGAACTATCCAAACCAAAAATTTGTTTAGCCATGCAAGGAAAAGGTTTTAAAGGCAAAACTCGTAGTAATGAAAACTTCAAAGGCGTGTTGCGATTTGAAGAAGTGAGCCGCTGGGATCCCGTGTTATTAGCAGAACAAGAATTTGATGTTGAGATTTGTGATCTTTGTGTGCGACTTTGCCCCATCGAAAAACGAGCCAACCAATGTGATGCTGGGCATCCGCCAGCGGGTGATGAAAGCCAATGTCCGCCAAGAGCTATTAAGCTAGTAAAAATAGGTGAAGGCAATGCCATGAAGCCAGAGATTTTAGATGGCTGTGTGGGCTGTGGTGTCTGTGAAATGGTTTGCCCAACCAGTGAACCCGCCATTACTATCGCACTGAATCAAGATCGGGGTATTGGTAAAAACACATGGGAACCCGATGCTAGCATGATTAAAACTGTTAAGGAGTTAAAATAATGAGCAATTTTAGAGACTCTTTAAGCCAACTATTTGGTAACCCACCGAAACGTGTCGATAAAAGTAAGTTCAGTGTTGAACTGGTGGCGATGCACAAAGAAAAGAAGTTCGATAAAGCACGCATTGAAGCCATTCATGAAGAGCTTGCCGAAGCCAAAAAATCACCACAAAAATGGAGAAGACGACGCTGGGCAACCTTAATTATTATTAACCTATTGTTTGTTGTTTCCTATTGGCTCGACATCAGTATGCTAGAAGGAGCATTAACCGCATCACGCTTTGTTGGCTTCCACATGGCTGACCTGAATTCTGCCTTACAAGTCATGCTTGCTTATAAACACATTGTGCTTAATCTGGTAATCGGTACAACGACGATATTTATTATGTGGTGGCTACTGGGTGGGCGAACCTTTTGTTCATGGGTCTGCCCTTATCATCTATTGGCAGAATGGGCGGAAATGCTGCACGAAAAACTGGTCGCCAAAGGCTGGGCAAAAGATCATCCTTTTGATCGAAGAACTCGCACATGGTTTTGGTTTATCTTCGTAATTCTTGCTGTGGTGACAGGTTATACCGTATATGAAACCATCTCCCCCACAGGCATAATCAGCCGTGCCTTAATCTATGGGCCAGGATTGGCGTTATTATGGGTTGGTTTATTACTACTGTTTGAAATCTTCTATTCACGCCGAGCATGGTGTCGTTATGGTTGCCCGATTGGTTTAACCTATGGCTTAGTAGGTTCAATCTCACCTTTTAAGGTGCAATACCACTTAAAAGACTGCTTACACGAAGGTGAATGTCGCAAAGTCTGCTTAGTTCCGCATGTACTTGATACGGTAATCAAAGGCAAAGCGGCTGATTTTGATGTTGATATTGGAGCCGATTGCACCCGCTGTGGACGCTGTGTAGAAGTCTGCCCAACGGAATCACTGACATTTAAATTTAAAGGCATCGGAGATAAATTATAAATCCATAGCTGTAGGGGCAAGGTATGACTTGCCTCCTACCACGGGTATAAAAATATTATGATTAAAATTAACAATGTCTCCAAAACATTCCGCCGTAACAAGGTGTTGGATAATCTCAACCTAGAAATCAACAAGGGTGATCGTATCGCCTTGGTTGGCTCTAATGGTTCAGGTAAAACCACCTTGATTCGTTGCTTATTGGGCGAATATATCCATGATGGTGAAATATTGCTGGATGATATGCAGCCCAGAGACCATCGTCAGGAGGTCTTAAAGCGAGTGAGTTTTGTACCTCAGCTCCCGCCACCGCTGAGAATGCCTGTTGGGCAATTAATTAACTTTTCAGCCAGTGTGTGTGATAGCAATCCTGAAAAAATGTACAAAGTTTCCGATGCCTTAGGTTTGGATGCTAGAAAGATTCGTAGCCAACCTTTTGTAAAATTATCAGGTGGTCAAAAACAAAAACTATTGATTAGCATTGCGCTCGGAAGAGACAGTCAGTTCCTTATTATGGATGAACCTGCGGCAAATCTTGACCCAGAAGCACGTCATAATTTCTTTAGCTTATTAGCCAAAAAACAAGAAGACACAGCGATGATTATCTCCAGTCATCGCCTAGACGAAGTTGCAGCCTTGGTAAATCGTGTAATAGAGCTGGATCAGGGAAAGGTCGTGTTAAATGATCAAGTGGCAGATCAAGTCGATA
>JALVRY010000465.1 GCA_027024625.1 Thiotrichaceae bacterium | reverse complement strand
AATTAGTGCATTTTTTTGGAATAGCGATAAGTTTGGGCGACCTTTTCTTTGGTTCGTTTCTTTTGGTCGCACAAAAGAAATGAACTCGTAGCCTGACTACTTTTTTCAATAAAGTCACCAAAAGTTCAAGGCTACGAAACCGCGATGATAGTTATAATGCGTAACATCAGTTAATAAATGAGCGTTCTAAAGCTCCTATTTCTAAGGGGCTTATCATATTTCTTTGAAATCTCAATTTTCTTTAGTTTTATTATTTTATTTAATAATGGTGTCAACCAAGTCTAAAGTTATTCGACTTTACTCTTCGGATAAAAATAATTTATTCTGCTGATCGTTTTATTGAATCTTCTTTCCCAAAATTAGGTTTAATTTACGACACATACCATAAAAATACCAAAAATTATAAACAACTACAGGAAAATCATAATGGATCCTTTACGTCGACGTATTGTCCAAGCCCTATCCCTTGCCAGTTTATCAGCAATGACTATTGGAAGTTCTGCTTTAGCTAGCCCGTGGTCAGACAGAAGAAAAAATATGCGAGATCGTATGAGGGGGAATTCTCGTTCTCCTATGCGGGGGCGTGGTAGAGGTGGTAATAGACCTATGCCCGCAGCGACACCTACAAATACCAATCTAACTTTAAGCCCTAAACAATTAAAAATTCCTCAGCAAGATACAGGTCAGCTAATTGATGGGAAGCGGGTTTTTAACCTCAATTTACAAAAAGGTAAAACAGAGTTTTTTGATGGTGTGTTGACCAATACGATAGGGATTAATAGTGATTATCTTGGCTCAACATTAAGAGCTAGTCGAGGTGATCAGGTTCAATTTAACATTACAAATAAACTGGGGGAGGTGAGTACAGTGCATTGGCATGGTATGCACATACCTCCAACAGTAGATGGTGGCCCTCATCAAAATATTAAAGCAGGTGCAACTTGGCAGCCAGAGTTTGAAATCAACCAAGAGGCAGCTACTTTATTTTATCATTCACACACAATGGATAAAACAGGAGAGCAGGTTTATCGAGGTTATGCGGGAATGTTTATCATTGATGACGAAATCAGTTCACGCTTAGATTTGCCATCAGATTATGGTGTTGATGATATTCCTCTTATTATTCAAGATCGTAAATTTAAAGAAGATGGTAGCTTTCAGTACGTCAGTAGTATGCGTGATCGTATGATGGGAATGAAGGGCGATACAATTTTAGTTAATGGAACAACGAACCCCTATGTCAATGTTGAACGTCGTTTAATTCGTTTTCGTATATTAAATGCATCCAATGCCCGTTTCTATAATTTAGGTTTTGATGATAACCGTAATTTTTATCAAATAGCATCGGATGGTGGTTTCTTAAATAAACCAGTCCGATTAAACCGCCTTCGTCTCTCACCAGGAGAGCGAGCAGAAATTCTGGTTGCTTTCCAGAACGGCAACGAATGTAAATTACAAAACTACCCTGATCAGTCAGCAGGCATGGGGAGACGTGGTGCATCGCGTCGTCGCATGTTTGGCGGTGGTCGCTCGGCAATGCAGGATACGGATGTGATGGATATATTGAATATGAAGCCTGTTGCAGCAACGATTGCCTCTCATCCATTACCCAGTTTATTAAATAATATCCCACAGTTTAACGAAGCTGATGTACAAAAAACACGCCGTTTCTTCATGAGTATGAGTCGCGGACGTTTTGCCATTAATGGCAAAACGATGGATATGAAACGTATAGATGAAGTTGTGAAATTAGGATCAACAGAAATTTGGGAAATTCGTAACCCAATGATGATGGCTCATAACTTCCACGTACATGATGTGCAGTTCCAAATACTCAGCCGTAATGGTCGTCGTCCAGCTCAAAATGAACAAGGTTGGAAGGATACAGTTATCCTCAATCCACGAGAAACCGTAAAAATTGTTATGAATTTTGCTGACTATGCTGATGATACTGTGCCTTATATGTACCACTGCCATATTTTAGAACATGAAGATCAAGGCATGATGGGACAGTTTTTAGTGGTTAATTCTTAAGTCTTTATAACCCCTAGAGTTAATAGAGAGGCTTTAAAAAGCCTATGATAGAAATTTCATGGGCTTTTTTTATGCATTACTTGTCAACCGATATCAATACCAAGCGAAGTTACAATCAAGTTAAGTATTACCCAATTAAATGTAAATGATAAAGGAATTAAACATGAAAAATATTACAATTGTATCACTATTCGCTCTTGCTATTAGCTCAACTGCTGTTAGTGCAAATGGCCCTGGTGAGTTTGCTGGTAACTTCGGTAATTTTGGTGATTTCACTCCACCGGCTGAAGCCCTAGCGATTGCAGAAAATCAAGGTATTGATATCTCTGCACTACCTATCGGTACGGGTTTTGATTCTCCTGATGAAGCACTAGCATTTGCGGAAAACCAAGGAATTAGTATTGGTGGATTAGGTGGCGATTTCACTCCACCTGAAGAGGCACTAGCATTTGCAGAGAGTCAAGGTATTGATACATCTGCATTGCCAATTGGTAGAGGCTTTAGCTCTCCTGAAGAAGCACAAGCATTTGCAGAAAGCCAAGGATTTAACATTCCTTCGTTCTAAAGTTAAGATGTCAAAGATATTCTGATTAGGAATGCGCATGGGATAATTTTGGCAAGTTAGAGTGTCAAAGTGTTATTTCATGTACGTTCATCAATAAGGGAATGCCACTTAGTGTCATTCCTTTTTTAATGGCTGCTTTTCAGGGGGAGGCTTCTAAGAAATTGCACTTTCAACAATATTGACTAAGCCTGCCTCATCGTTTAGTAAGATGTGGTCATCATGTACGGTAATTAACTTTTTGTTGGAGAGTTGTTTTAAGATACGAGATAAGGTTTCAGGTGTAATGGCAAGTTGAGATGCGATAATCTGCTTAGAAACATCAAGGTGTATTTCGTCATGATCTTTTTGTATATTCTTTTTAAAATCAAGTAGATAATTGACTAAGCGAAAAGTTGCGTTGTGTAAACTCAAGCGTTCTACTTCATTCACATGATGGTGGAGTCGCTGACTCAAATTTCCCATCATCTTAAAACAAACATCCACTGAATCTTCTAGTATTTCTTTATATGCTTCACTATTAACACTAATCACGATTGATTTTTTTAAAGCAACCGCATGTACTGGGTAGTGTGTAATCCCCATAAACATAACGGCTTCGGCAAAAGCGTCATTTGGTCGAATAATATCAATAATTTTTTCACAACCGCTAGGGGTTAGGCGAAATAGTTTTACCATGCCGCTACTCAACAAGAAGAAACTATGAAAAGGGTCTTGTTGATGAAAGAGAAATTGACCTTCTTGTAGGCGCTGAATACTACAGTGCTCCATTAGTTTCTCTAATTGCGATTCACTTAATGACTTGAGTAACGGAGCAGATTGAATCTGTTTCAATAAATGTGGTGTAAGGTCTTTATTCATAATTTTTGTCATTACCGCAAGTACTTAATTTTTTGTTACTATCACCATAAACAAAACAGTTGGAATTTTTTTGCATATATTTCTCAAACTGCCTCCCAAGCGTATTATTACAAATATTTAATAAAGTAGTTTAGCAATAACTTATATACTTGATATTGATCAGTAGTTATTACTACATTTCTGAGACTGAAGTAGGTTTTAGAAGAAAAACATGGCCTAAAATATAGCCATTGCTTAAATAAGGTTAGTAAGTGCTGTAATATCTTCAGCTGGATTTCAGCAACATACGTTATATTCACAACAATAATTTAAAATTAACCGATAATGACCTTATGTCTTTTCAGATGACATTAGAAAATAGCTTGATCACTAAAACCTTTCCCGTTGCCGTTTTGCTGCATGCGGTTTTGATTTTTGGTACGGGGTTTGTGATTTCTCTTTCGCCAAAAATTAATATTCCCCCCGTACTGGATATTACTCTGGTACAAACACATTCAGATGAGACGCCTGACAAAGTTGATTTTATTGCTCAAGCCAATCAACAGGCTAGCGGTTCAACTGATATTAAAGCAAGGCCTAGCAGCCCTATTGCTTCTTTGGAAGATAATCAAGCTGAGGGAGAGTCACCTATGCAATCTCAGGAAAGTTCTCCAAATGAGGCTCCAGTGTTGCAACCTCAGTTATTGAGCACTAAGGCAAATACACTAAAGCATATCGAGAAAAAGCCAGAAACGCCTGAGGATGAAGAACCTAAGCCCATCAGTGATGAAGTCATTGACCAAACAGAAGAGATTGCTCAGTTACTTGCAGAGATGGATAAAGAAGAGGTTCGTTATGCTAAACGCCCTCGCATTAATTTTGTCGATGCAGTCAGTGCTAAAAGTGCTGTGGAGGCTGCTTATATTGATTCTTGGGTCAAAAAGATTGAAAGAGTGGGTAATACCAATTTTCCGATAGAAGCTATCCAGAGAAATTTAAGTGGTAAACTCATATTAAATGCATCAATTGATCATCATGGCAATGTTGTTGATGTTGAAGTTGATGTATCATCAGGGTATCGATTACTTGATAAAGCAGCGCTTCGTATTGTAAAAATCGCCGCACCATATCCCCCACTACCTAAGCCTATTCGTGAAAAATGGGATCAGCTTAATATTACCCGTACATGGGTTTTTCATAGTGAAGGTACGCTAGATACGCAATAATATTTATTTCTGCAATGCCCTTATTCAGTAGGTTGAAATATGGATACAGCCACAAATTTAAAAAATCAATTTCTCATTGCTATGCCAACGATGGGTGACCCTAATTTTGAGCATACAGTAACCTTAATTTGCCAGCAAAATGATACGGTTGGAGCATTTGGTGTCACTATTAATCGACCCATTAGCCTAACGCTAGGCGAGTTATTTTCACAGCTTAATATCGAAATAAAAGATGAAACGATAATGGCGATCCCTGCTGTTGTTGGTGGTCCTGTTCAACCTGAGCAGGGTTTTGTTTTGCATGATACAAAAAAATCATGGGAAAGTACGATGCCGATTACGGATAACCTCGCTATTACTTCTTCTCGTGATATTTTAGTTGATATCGCCCAAGGAGAAGGACCGGAACATTTTTTATTGGCCTTAGGTTGTGCGGGTTGGTCGCCCGGTCAGTTAGAACATGAATTACAAGAAAATACTTGGCTAACCTGCCCCGCAGAGAATCGTATTATTTTTGATTTGCCTTACCATCAACGCTGGAAAGGGGCGGCTGATATTTTAGGTATCGATATTAATCTACTCAGTGATGTTGCAGGACACGCATGAGTACAGTCATTGGCTTTGACTTTGGTAAACAGCGAACAGGTATTGCTATCGGTAACACCATGACGGGCATTGCCACTCCACATACAGTAATTCAGAGCAAAAATAATAAGCCAGACTGGGATAAAATCACAAAACTTTTTAATGAATGGCGACCAGAGCAAATCGTGGTTGGTGTTCCCTATCATTTGGATGGTAAAAGCAGTGAAATGACAGAAGTTGCCTTGCGGTTTGCTCGTCAGATTGAAGGGCGATATAACTTAGCCGTACACACAATCAATGAGCAACTTTCATCACGAGAAGCAGAACAACGCTTAAAGCAATCACGTCAACAAGGACGTAATAAGAAAATCACTAAGGAAGATATAGATAAACTAGCCGCAGCAATTATTTTAGAAAGCTGGTTTCAAGTACAAACATGAATAATAACGTAAATAAATTGCTTGATAACATGGCAGATGAGCTTCGAGCCATCATGCTAAAGAAAAATATCAAAAATCCCTACATGATAGGTATTCATACTGCTGGTGTTTGGATTGCAGAGGCCTTATATCAACGTCTTGCTAGTGATTTATCGATGAGTGATGAGATGGGCACACTAAACAGTAGCTATTATCGTGATGATTTTGAGCAACGTGGTTTAAGTAAACAAACCTTGCCAACAAAACTACCTATCTCTTTGGAAGGACGACATATTATTTTAGTTGATGATATATTGTTCACAGGTAGAACCACGCGAGCCGCAATTAACGAGCTATTTGATTACGGTCGCCTTGCTAGCCTTACCCTTGTGGTGCTGGTTGATCGAAAAGGACGTGAGTTACCTATAGAGGCTCAAGTTGTTGGTTTAGTAGAGGAATTACCTGCTGATCAGTCAATTAAAGTCATAAATAAAGATGATCTAACATTGGAGATTCGACACGATAATGAGTGAAAAAGCATTAGTGCCTGATGAGCTTCCATCTAAGATGCAATTAACATCCGATGGTAAGCTCAAACACTGTCTCACGGTTGAAAAACTACCGCCGCTACTACTAGATGAAATATTAGATAGAGCACAAACCTTCGTCACTCCCCCCAATGCCACACAAAAAAAATATCCCCTATTACGTGGCAAAACTGTAATGAATCTTTTCTTCGAGAATTCTACGCGAACACGCACCACCTTCGAACTAGCCGCTCAACGATTATCTGCAGATGTCATTAATCTTGATATTCGTACCTCAGCTACCAGCAAAGGTGAAAGTTTGCTTGATACTATCCGCAATTTAGAAGCCATGAATGTTGATATGTTTGTAGTACGCCATCAATACAGTGGTACGGCAAATTTTATTGCTCGGTATTGTGCTCCACATGTAAGCGTATTAAATGCAGGTGATGGGCACCATGCTCACCCGACACAAGCTCTGCTTGATATGTTGACGATTCGTCAGCATAAGACCTCTTTTCAGCCGCTAAAGGTTGCAATTGTTGGAGATATTTTACATTCACGTGTTGCCCGATCACAAATACATGCCTTATCTATTTTGTGTACGGGAGAAATTCGAGTAATTGCACCAAAGACCTTGCTTCCAGAAGGTATTGAAGCCCTGGGTGTGCATAAAGTCTTTTTCAATATGGAAGAAGGCTTAAAAGATGCTGATGTAGTGATTATGTTACGTCTACAAAAAGAACGTATGGAAGCGGCTTTACTGCCATCGGAGCGCGAATTCTATAAGCTTTATGGTTTGACTGAAGAGCGTTTTAAACTTGCCAAACCTGATGCTATTGTTATGCACCCAGGGCCTGCAAATCGTGGGGTGGAAATTGATTCTCATGTGGCAGATGGACAACGCTCAGTGATATTAAATCAGGTTACTAATGGTGTTGCGGTAAGAATGGCGGTGATGTCAATGGTAATGGATGCTCAAGTGCAGGAAAAAACCAAGGGGCTGTCATAATGAGAACGCCTGATAGAAAAATTATTAAGAATGCTCGAATTATTGATCCTGCTTGTCAGCGAGATGATTTAGGGAATATCTATATCGAAGACGGCAAAATCATTGCCGTAGATGATAGTTTTGAAGGCTTTGAAGCTGAGAATATTATTGATGCTTCAGGTCTATGGGTTTTGCCGGGTTTAGTTGATTTAGCCAGTTATTTACGTGATCCGGGGGCTGATCATAAAGCAACGATTAAAAGCGAAACCTATGCAGCGGCCAGTGCAGGTATTACAACTTTATGCTTTCTGCCCGAGCCAAGAGTATCGGTAAATAGTGCTGCCAATGTTAATTTAATCAATGAGATTAATAACAGAAGCAATACAGCCCATATACAGGTGATTGGTAATTTAACCAATGAGCTTAAAGGTAATTCACTCAGCAATATGGGGGCATTGAAAAAAGCCGGCTGTGTTGGCGTGAGTAACGGCTTGCAGCCAATGAAAAACTTGCATACTTTACACATGGCAATGGAATATGCCGTAACACATGATTTAACTGTATTTATACACCCATTTGAACATTCATTAGCACAAAAAGGATGTGTGCATGCAGGCAATATCTCTACCCGCATTGGTTTGCCCGGAATTCCTACTGCCGCAGAAACTGCAGCACTGGCTCAAGTATTAACATTGGTTGATGCAACACAGGCAAAGACACATTTTTGCCGCTTATCTTCCGCTGAAAGTGTAAAACTAATTGAGTATGGAAAAAATCAAGGTTTGCCAATTACTGCCGATGTTGCTGCACACCAGTTATTTTTAACGGAGGTCGATGTACTGCACTTTAATCCGCTTTGCCACACAATGCCGCCACTGCGTACTATTCGAGACAGAGAAGCCTTATGCCAAGGTCTAGCAGATGGTATTATCGATGCGATTTGCTCAGATCACCAGCCACATGAAATCGATGCAAAATTAGCTCCCTTTCAGGATACTGAGCCGGGTATATCTGCATTAGAAACACTTTTACCTTTAACATTAAAATTAGTTGAAGAAGGTATTTTGGACTTAGCACAAGCATTGCGAGTAGTAACGGAGAATCCTGCTAAAATACTGGGCATTCCCGCTGGGACATTGCAAGAG
>JALVRY010000464.1 GCA_027024625.1 Thiotrichaceae bacterium | reverse complement strand
ATACTTTAGCAACAGCCTATGATTACAATCGTGGTGAATCTAGTAGTGGTAGAGCTAAGCCTATAAAAGACCTTAAAGTGTTAGAGACACGTCAAGAAAAAGGTTATGGTGATTGTGTTGATTGCGGAATGTGTGTGCAGGTTTGCCCAACAGGTATTGATATTAGAGATGGGGCTCAACTTTCTTGTATCAACTGCGGTTTATGTATCGATGCCTGTAATACAATTATGGATAAGTTTGGTTGGCCGCGCGGTTTAATTCGTTTTGCATCAGAAAATGGATTAGAGGGCGGTAAAACTAAGTTCTTTAAATTAAGGACATACGGTTATGGTATTGCAATCATAGGCTCTGTGCTTTTCTTGCTATGGAGTGTATCGGGTAATAAATTGGTAGATGCTAGCTCTTATCAAATTAGAAGTCCTCTCTATGTCACGCTTTCTGATGGACGAATTCAGAATAGCTATGAAGTAAAGATAAATAATAAATCTTTGCTTCCTGCTGAGTTTAAAATAAGTGTAAAGGGAATGGATGACCTTGAATTAAGTACAGGTAAAATTAAGCAATTAAAGGTTGCTGCGGATAACTCAATGAAATTCTTAGTAAAACTACGTCACGAACGAAAAGCAGGGGATAGTAAAAAGACGCCTGTAACATTTGTGATAAAGCCTATAAACTCAGAATTTAAAGATGATATTACGATTCCATCACAATTTATTATGCCTTAGGGAATCTTATGCTAAATCAAAGCTTATTACTTACATTAGGAGGCGGTTCATTAATTGCCTTCCTTGCTTTTTTTATCTATTACAAAGTCCTGCATTTTAAGGGAATTACATCCGCCCTGATCACAGCATTGACGATGTTAATGCTGTATTTGCCACTTGCCATTTTATTTTGGCCTGGAGTGGATACATTTGCCATTCATTTTGCTTTTTTCATGATGATTGCATATGGTCTTGGGATTATTACCAGCAAGAAAAAAGAAGGTAAAAAGGTTCTTCATTGGGGGCCAATTGTTATCATTACATTCTTTATTTTATTAGCTATGGTGGACTCTACTATTATCAGTTTCGCAACCAAAGGTATTAGCGGTAACTTTGCAGAAATGATATTGCCAGAGCCAAAAAAGCTTGAAAGAAAACTGGATGAAGAATCTATTGCCTTGCAAGCGAAACGAAATAAAAGACATCTAGGTGATGACTTTAAAGCGACTTATTTAGAGGGTATTGATACTGGCTTGCGTTCAAAATTCCCTGGCACGGTGGCTTATGATGTGCGAAATCGTGAGGCGAAATACAACTCTGATTTAGATGAGATGGAAGCACAAAAGGAACGTGGCTGGAAAGTGGATGGCGGTTGGTTGAAGCCTCCAACAACCGCAAGTACAGAAACTTTTCGAATCGTTATGTTAGATAAAAGTGGAGCACCATTAAAAGATTTGCGGGTGGAGATGGACTTTATGCGGCCGTCGGATACAAAAATGGATCAACGTCACGTCTTAACGAATATGAAAGATGGAAGCTATGAGACAGTGACGAATTTACCAGAAGCAGGTTTGTGGAATATTGAGATACGAGCCACTCGAGGCAATGATTTACATAAAGTCAGGGGTAAAACGACTGTACTTCCAGCAGGTGAGTAAGCACTGTGGCTGTGTCTGATAAAGAATGTTTCCACTGTGGTCAAGCTGTTCCAGAAGGCGCAAGTTACACAGTAACAATTGAAGACAAGCCGCGTGATATGTGTTGCACAGGCTGCGAAGCTGTTGCACAAGCCATTGTTGATAATAATCTCACCGATTTTTACAAGCACCGTACTGATAAAAGCGCTACAGTTGAAAATCTTGTTCCTGATGAGTTACGTGATTTACAAGTCTATGATGATGAAACTTTGCAACAAAGTTTCGTTAGATCAGAAGAGGGGGGAGCAATCCGTGAAGCATCGCTCATTCTTGAAGGCATTGTCTGTGCAGCCTGTGTTTGGCTAAATGAAAAACACGTTCTTGGTTTAAAAGGCGTGTTAGATTTTAAAGTTAATTACTCTACCCACCGAGCCAGTCTCAAATGGGACAATAATCAAATTCAACTTAGCGATGTGCTCAAGGCGATCACCAATATTGGCTATCATGCTCACCCTTTTGATGTTGCCCGCCTAGATAATCTCCAAAAGAAAGAAAAATCAGCCGCATTACGTCGTATTGCTATTGCGGGTATCGGCATGATGCAAGTAATGATGCTGGCAATCTCGCTCTATATTGGAGACTCATCTGATATGACGGACTCCATGCGTAATTTCTTACGCTGGATTAGCCTAGTCATCACCACTCCTGTTCTACTATTCGCCTCGCGTATTTTCTTCGTTTCAGCATGGAAGGATATAAAGCGGTGGCAACTGGGAATGGATGTCCCTGTCGCCATTGCAATGGGGGCAGCCTATTCTGCTAGTGTGTGGGCAACGGTAACCCAATCGGGTGAAGTGTATTTTGATTCTGTAACCATGTTTACCTTCTTCCTATTGACAGGACGCTACCTTGAAATGATCGCACGCCACAAAGCAGGGCAAGTGGCGGATGCTTTAGTACGGCTTACACCAACAACGGCCTTACGAATCAACAATGGCAAGCAAGAAACTGTAGCCGTTAGTGAGCTTGAGTTAGGTGATATTGTCTTGATAAAGCCCGGAGAGACGATACCAACGGATGGTGTCGTTAGCGAAGGCAAAAGTAGTGTA
>JALVRY010000463.1 GCA_027024625.1 Thiotrichaceae bacterium | reverse complement strand
CCATGCCTCAAAAAATCCCGGGGGTCTGGGGGCAGGCCCCCAGGGGAGCGGAGATGCCCCCGAGTACAGAAAGAACGCTACACTAAACTCCAATGGAGACTGTCTCAAAGTTATTGACACATTCCGACCTGCCATGGTGATTGCCGATTTGATTGGGCAGCAACAACTCCCACCGCATCTCCTCTCTGAGCCATTGTGCCAGTAGCTAGATTTCTACCATAACATTTAGCACAAACTCCTTGTCTCGTTTCACAAGTCAATACAGATCTGATTTCTACATCATCTATACTTGTTTCATCAATTCTTTTTGTAATCTCTTCCGTAACCTCACCACCAGAAGCTACAATTAGTTCGCCAGTAACAGGGTCAAATACGTCGTGAACGGAAACTCGACCTAATATTCTTTCTGCCAATGGTTCAACAATATCTTCATTATCTTTCAATGCTGAAACAGTCAATCCACGTAGTGTTCCACAATCTTCTTCATTTATCACAACATCTTGCGCTACATCCACAAGTCTCCTTGTCAAGTAACCCGCATCAGCGGTTTTAAGTGCTGTATCTGCAAGCCCTTTCCTAGCACCGTGCGTTGATATAAAGTACTCTATTACATCTAGTCCTTCTTTAAAGTTAGAAAGAATAGGGTTTTCAATAATTGCACCTACCGATCCGGCCAAATTTTTCTGTGGTTTCGCCATCAATCCCCTCATTCCACCTAGCTGACGAATCTGTTCTCTCGATCCCCTTGCACCAGAGTGCATCATCATATAAATGGAGTTAAAGCCTTGGTCATCTTCTTCCAATTGCTTCATCAACGTAGCCGTTAACTGCGAATTGATTCTAGTCCAAATATCAATCACCTGATTATAACGTTCGTTGTCTGTGATAAGACCCATCAAGTAATTATTCCAAACTGCTTCTACTTCAGCTTTTGCTTGCTCAACAAGTTTCACTTTTTCTTTTGGCACATTTACATCACCAATTCCCATGGACAACCCTCCTTTATAAGCAGACTGAAATCCTAAAGTTTTAATATCATCTAAGAAATTCGCTGTTTTGGCATTTCCGACTAATTTATATATTCTAGCAATAATTTTTTGAAGTTTTTTCTTAGAAAGCAACTCATCAACATACCCAACTTCCTCCGGTACAAATTGGTTAAAAATAACCCTTCCATCAACTGTATCAACCAGCTGGGTCTCCAGTGTACCCTCTTCAGTTCTTACTTTTACTTTCACCTTAATGTACGCATTCATCGATAGTATGCCTTCATTAATCGCTATTACCACTTCTTCAGGACCGTAGAAAGTCATTCCCTCTCCTTTGACTGGATGCTTTTTAGTTCCTTTTCTTCCCTTGGTTACATAGTATAGTCCCAAAACCATGTCCTGAGATGGTACTGTGATCGGTTCACCATTTGCAGGGTTAAGTATGTTATGAGATGATAGCATCAATGTAGACGCTTCCATAATCGCTTCATGACCCAACGGTACGTGAACCGCCATTTGGTCACCATCAAAATCGGCGTTAAATGCAGTACATACTAATGGGTGAAGTTGGATTGCTTTACCTTCAATCAACTTCGGTTGGAAAGCCTGAATACCCAATCTGTGCAGTGTTGGGGCTCTGTTAAGCATAACAGGATGTCCTTTCAACACATTTTCAAGAATATCCCAAACCACAGGATCTTTTCTGTCAACAATCTTTTTTGCTGATTTCACTGTCTTTACGATCCCTCTCTCAATTAGTTTTCTAATCACAAAAGGTTTGAATAACTCAGCCGCCATATTCTTAGGAATACCACATTCATGCAGTTTCAATTCTGGTCCTACGACAATTACAGAACGTCCAGAATAATCAACCCTTTTTCCTAATAAGTTTTGACGAAATCTACCTTGCTTACCTTTCAGCATATCACTCAAAGATTTCAGCGCTCTGTTTCCATCTGCTCTTACTGCATTAATTTTTCTTGAATTATCAAATAAAGAATCAACTGCTTCTTGCAGCATTCTCTTTTCATTTCTTAGAATTACTTCAGGTGCTTTAATATCCATTAGCCTTTTCAAACGGTTATTTCTGATAATCACCCTTCTATATAAATCATTCAAATCTGAAGTAGCAAATCTACCACCATCAAGTGGCACCAATGGTCTAATCTCTGGCGGAATAACAGGCACCATTTTGATAATCATCCACTCAGGCTTGTTTTCAATAGTCTTTCTTGATTCCCTGAAAGCCTCTACTACCTTCAATCTTTTCAACGCTTCCGCTCTTCTCTGCTGAGAAGTATCAGTTGCTGCTTGATCTCTTAACGCATAAGAAAGTTCGTCTAACTTAACCCTTGACAATAGCATTTCGATTGCTTCCGCCCCCATCTTGGCGATGAATTTTTCGGGATCCTCATCAGGTAATAATTGATTTTCTCTTGGCAATTTATCAAGTATATCTAAATACTCATCTTCAGTAAGAAAATCCAACCTATTAATATCATCTTCCTCCTTGATACCAGACTGAATAACGACATACCTTTCGTAGTATATAATTTGATCTAGTTTTTTAGTAGGCAAGCCAAGTAAATATCCTATTTTATTAGGCAAAGACTTAAAGTACCAAATATGTGCTACTGGCACTACCAATTCAATGTGTCCCATTCGCTCTCTTCTCACCTTTTTCTCAGTGACCTCAACACCACATCTATCGCAGATAATACCTTTATATCTGATTCTCTTATAT
>JALVRY010000462.1 GCA_027024625.1 Thiotrichaceae bacterium | reverse complement strand
TTACAAGCCTCCTTAATGTATCTGATTAAGGCTAATAATTTGGAAGTGACACTTTAGTGTCGCCTATAAGCTGTTGAAATACTGTTGTTTCGGGCGAGGCTAAAGAGACTGTGCAAGTATTCTGGGACTGCGAAAAAATGAGGAAAAAATTTTCCAGATTTTGTTTAAAAATGAAGGTAATAGCAGGCTATTGGCTGAATTTTTAAACAAAATATGGGAAATTTTAACTATTCTTTTCACGTTCCACGAATACTTGCACAGTCTCTAAAGCATCACCTCCTGCTGAATCAAAATTTCCTTGAAGCAATACTCCTAACAAAAAGCAAAAAGCCGTAACCAGAGGGCAATGGTTACGGCCAAATTTTATAGTTTTTACTATGAGATTGAGACTATTTCTTATTGTACTGATTTTGATTGATTTCCTTGTTAATCATTAACCACTATCCTTGTGATAACTCAAAACCTGAATATAAGCTTAATATACATTCAAATTAAATCCAGTATTTTTTACCTTTATTCCACTGAATTTTTCTATTTTTATCATTAATACTTTCAATCAAACTTTGTTGAGATTGCAGGCTCTATTTAACTGTATTCAGTTAAGGTTAAGTTAAAGGTTGAAATATTATGAAAGGAGCACTCTACACATCATTATTTACCGATTTATGGCAAACACACCTGTGGAAAAAGCGTGAGGCCTTTGTAAAAGCTCAAATTAAAAAAGAGAATATGAAGTTGCGCCGCCGCGTCAAACAATCACAAAAACAAGCGGCATAAATTTTCACACCTCCTTCACGCTACTTATTAAATAGTACACTTGAGTACTCTCATACTCTTTGCTCCCAAATTAATTGCAATCAGCTCATCCAAAAACTTCTCCTCACCGTATAATTTTCAGCAGTTGATAGAATATTTTTCTATCACTCCCCAAAATAACAATCATTCTGAATCCATACCTATAACGATGAATTCAGGATAAAAAACGGTGACATTATGTCGGATATGCAAAGTTTCCTTATCTCTTTTATTGAATTCAGTGCTGCCCTCTTTATTTTTGCACTTGGTGTAATCGGTCTGATTATTTTAGTCATCTACATTATGGATATTACTCAAACACGCCATGCTTTGTTGCGTAATTACCCTGTTATTGGGCATTTCCGTTATATCTTCGAACGCTTAGGTGAATTCTTTCGACAATATTTCTTCGCAATGGATCGTGAAGAACTCCCCTTTAACCGAGCACAACGAAGCTGGGTGTATCGAGCGGCAAAAAATGTCAGTAATACCGTTGCCTTTGGCTCAACCAAAGATTTACGCAGAGCAGGTTCGGTTCTATTTATTAACTCCCCTTTCCCCACGCTTGATCAAGACGCCGTTGGCTGTGTAGAAACCACAATCGGACGTGATTGCTGCTCACCTTTTACCACCAAAGCTATTTTTTGCATCTCTGGCATGAGCTACGGTGCTATCTCCAAACCTGCGGTACTTTCTTTATCACATGGTGCTAAAAAAGCAGGCATTTGGATGAATACGGGTGAAGGCGGGCTTTCTCCATACCATTTAGAAGGCGGATGCGATATTGTCTTTCAAATTGGCACAGCTAAAAATGGCGTAAGTGATTGCAATGGTAATTTAGACGATAATTTATTACATGAGGTGGCGGCTCACGAACAAGTTAAAATGTTTGAACTCAAGCTCAGCCAAGGGGCAAAACCCGGTAAAGGCGGCATTCTTCCGGCGGAAAAAGTCACCGAAGAAATCGCTAATATTCGTCATATTCCTGTAGGCAAAGCAGCAATTAGCCCAAACCGTCACACTGATGTGGAAAGCAATGCCGATTTATTGGATTTAATTGAGCGAATCCGTACTGTTTCTGGCAAACCAACTGGCTTTAAAGCCGTCATTAGTGATGCTGCTTGGCTGGAAGATTTATTCACCGAGATCAACCAACGAGGCAAAGCCTTTGCTCCTGACTTTATTACTGTCGATAGTGCCGACGGTGGCACAGGTGCTGCTCCCTTGCCCTTAATTGATGATATGGGTTTACCACTTCGCGAGAGCTTACCCATGCTGGAAGATATGCTAATAAAATACGGCTTACGCGATCGAGTAAAAATCATCGCCTCAGGTAAGTTGATTACCCCAGCTGATGTTGCATGGGCGATTTGTTTAGGTGCAGATTTCTGTGTTTCTGCTCGTGGTTTTATGTTCTCACTGGGCTGCATTCAGGCACTACAATGCAATAAAAACACCTGCCCAACGGGTATTACCACACATGATAAAGGCTTACAAAAAGGCCTTATTCCAGAATCAAAAATAGATCACGTTGTCGCTTATGCTCACAATATCACTCATGAAGTGGGCATTATTGCTCATTCCTGCGGTGTAAAAGAACCGAGAGCATTGGCACGCAAGCACGCCCGCATCGTCATGGCAAATGCTCTTTCTGTTCCTCTTGATGAACTTCATCCCTACCCAACAACGCAAGAACAATAAGGAGAATGGCAATGGAAATCACCCAAGCTCTATTCATTATTCTCTCACTTTTATTTATTGCAGTACTTGCCAAGCTCATCGCTGACACGTTCCACTTGCCCTACGCTCTAGTTTTCTCTCCACCCCCAAATTTAGCCTACTACAACACCATTCAAGGCATTGTTTATGGTGTTGTTTTATTTAGCTTATTTATCCAAGCTCCCACATTGAAAATCGTTTGCTACTGGGCAAGCGGAAGGAATCGTATATGACT
>JALVRY010000461.1 GCA_027024625.1 Thiotrichaceae bacterium | reverse complement strand
TCTTTTTGGCGATTGCTGTGACAGCCTTTGTAATATTTATTGAGCGTGGACAACGTCGGATAACTATTAATTACGCAAGTCGTCAGCAAGGCAGACGAATGATGCAGGGGCAATCAAGCTTTTTGCCACTAAAGTTAAATATGGCTGGTGTTATACCTCCCATATTTGCATCGAGTATTATTTTGTTCCCATCAACGATGGGGCAGTGGTTTACCGCTGATGGTATGGAGTGGTTGCAGAACTTCTTTACGATGTTGCAACCTGGGCAGCCCTTATATGTGCTGTTCTATGCCTTAGCGATTATATTTTTTAGCTTCTTCTACACTGCGTTGGTTTTCAATTCACGAGAAACAGCGGATAATTTGAAGAAGTCAGGTGCGTTTATTCCTGGAATTCGCCCTGGAAAACAGACAACAAAATTTATTGATGGTGTGATGACACGCTTAACCGCGGTCGGTGCCATTTATATTACATTGGTTTGTTTGTTGCCGGAGTTTTTGATTTTAGGTTGGAATGTTCCATTCTATTTTGGTGGAACATCCTTACTAATTATTGTTGTTGTTGTTATGGATTTCTTAGCCCAGATGCAGTCACATATGATGTCGCATCAATATGAAGGTTTGATGAAAAAAGCAAACTTTAAATCAGGCAAGAAAAAGTAGTAACACAAGTTTAGATAAATGAGGTGTTAGCATGAAAGTACGTGCTTCTGTAAAAAAGATGTGTCGCGATTGCCGCATTGTGAAACGCAAGGGCGTTGTTCGTGTAATTTGTAAAGATCCTCGTCATAAGCAACGCCAAGGTTAGGTTGCTTTAGCTTGTTTACTTAGTTAGTAACAAGAAAAGAATTTTTATAGTAAATAATATAGAAAACCTCCAAAATGGAGGTTTTCTTAGTTGATTTGTAGGATTAGATGGGCTACGATTGCCCACCTTTTTTCCGATAGACTGGAGAGATTTAATGGCTCGTATCGCGGGTATTAACCTTCCTGTACATAAACATGTGGTAATTGGTTTAACTGCCGTTTATGGAATAGGACGTTCACGATCTTCTGATATATGTGTAGCAGCGAATGTTGCTCCTGAAACAAAGATTCGTGATTTAACAGAAGATGAAGTTGAGCGTATTCGTAAAGAAGTTTCTCAATTTATGGTAGAAGGCGATTTACGTCGTGAAGTATCCATGAATGTAAAGCGCTTGATGGATCTTGGTTGCTATCGTGGCATGCGTCATCGTCGTGGACTTCCATTGCGTGGTCAAAGAACTAAAACGAATGCGAGAACCCGTAAAGGTCCGCGTCGTCCAATCCGTTAATATAAGGTTTTATTGAAATGGCAAAACCTCAAAGTAAATCACGTAAGAAAGTTAAAAAGCATGTTACAGATGGTGTTGCACACGTACACGCTTCTTTCAATAATACGATTATTACAATCACAGACCGTCAGGGTAACGCATTAGCTTGGGCTACTGCAGGTGGGTCTGGTTTTCGTGGGTCGCGTAAGAGTACTCCCTTCGCTGCGCAGGTTGCGGCAGAGAGAGCTGGGAATGTTGTAAAAGACATGGGGATGAAAAATCTTGATGTGAGAATCAAAGGTCCTGGTCCAGGTCGTGAATCATCGGTACGTTCTTTGAATAACCTTGGGTTCAAGATTACTAATATAGTTGATGTGACACCAATTCCTCATAATGGTTGTCGTCCTCCTAAAAAGCGTCGCGTGTAAGGTATTTAGATTATGGCAAGATATACTGGTTCAACCTGTAAACTGAGTAGACGTGAAGGCACTGATCTTTTCTTGAAAAGTCGTGGTAATGCGATAGAAAAGAAATGTAATCTTGAAAGACGTCCAGGTCAACATGGTGATGCACGGGTTCGTGTTTCTGATTACGGCCTGCAGTTGCGTGAGAAGCAAAAAGTTCGCCGTATATATGGTGTATTAGAAAAACAGTTTCGTAATTACTTTAAAAAAGCAGCATCTCAAAAAGGATCAACAGGTGAAAATCTATTAAAGCTCCTTGAGTGTCGCTTGGATAATGTTGTGTATCGTATGGGATATGGCTCAACGCGTGCGGAATCACGTCAGTTGGTTAGTCATAAAGCCATCACAGTTAATGGTTCTGTTGTGAATATACCCTCTTATCAAGTAAGAGCTGGTGATGTTGTTGCGGTGCGTGAAAAATCAAAGAAACAAGTTCGCATTCAAGATGCAGTTTCAGTTGCAGAGCAGCTAGGCTTTCCGGAGTGGATTGATGTGGATGTTAAGGGGCTGGAAGCTACCTTTAAAGCCGTTCCTGATCGTGATGAGTTACCTGCAGAGATCAATGAGTCACTAATCGTGGAATTGTACTCTAAGTAATAAACAAAAATCAGCTATGGCATGGGAGTGTCGATGGGCTGATTTTTATTTGAAAGTTGAGAAGAATATGACATCTAAAGGAACAGATTTATTAAAACCTCGCAATATTCAGGTTGACGATCAGGGGAATAATACCTCTAAAATCGTTCTTGAGCCTTTAGAGCGTGGTTTTGGTCATACCTTGGGTAACGCTTTTCGTCGTATCCTGCTATCTTCAATCCCTGGTTTTGCTGTCACAGAAGTCAAAATTGAAGGCGTGGAACACGAATACGGCGTTATTGAGGGTGTTCAAGAAGACGTGGTTGAGATTCTATTAAATCTTAAATCATTGGCAGTAGTTTTACATTCAAAGGACGAAGCTACTCTATCGATCAAAAAGACTGGTCCATGTGTTGTTACA
>JALVRY010000460.1:934-2770 GCA_027024625.1 Thiotrichaceae bacterium | reverse complement strand
TTAAAATGCTTAAGGCATCAGTGCAGACATTAAAGGTGCACCTCGGGTTTAAACATGCAAAAAGGCACTTTGATGAAAACGGTGCATCGTCAGAAGGCTCCATGGTGTTTGACTACTATCCGGTAGAAGACAAATTGGAAGATATCTATACAGCGGCTAAAGCGAATCACGCGTCAGATTTTATCTACAAGCCGAAATATACCGATGTCAGCGAAGACAGGCTGTCATATCTACGGCAGGTGGTTGCGTTATGCAAAAAACATAATGCACGATTACTGGTTTTTGTTACGCCTTTATACGGAAGGTTGTTACAGGATATTCATGAGGACGAAAACCTTAATAGTCAGCTCAAAAAATTCAAAAAGCGCGTTGCTGAGCTTACGGCATATTATGATTTTCTGACATTAAATAAAATCAGCCTTGATGCCAGATATTTTGGGGATCCATCTCATGTCAAGCCTGCTACCGGAAATCTTATTCTGGCGCGATTGTTTGATGATGATTCGGTTGTGGTGCCGGATGATTTTGGTGTCTTCGTTGAAAAAAATAGTTTTCATCTGAGGGATTCTAACAGTGGAAAAAAGTAATATTTTTTATTCGGTCATTAAAAACCTTTCAAAGATCATTGCTGAACTCTGCGTAATATCAATTTTAAAAATATCTTCATCGGCCTGGCTGGTATCAATGATGGCTAACCGTCTGTCGTGTGTATTAAGTGTTTGCCAGCGAACAGGTGATGCTGACTTTTTTGAGGGGTAAAAAGCCACGGTCGGAACGTCAAGTGCACCGGCAATATGTAGTGGCCCGGTAGAGCCGCTTATATAAAGATCGGCAGTGTTGATTAGTTTGCAAAAATCTATGATCCCCGTCTTCGATTCATGAAGCGCGTGGTCAATACCCTGTATTTTTTCTGATAAGTCGCGCGCTCTAACCATTTCCCCGGGGCCTGCGGTAATAATAAAAAAAATCTTGCCCAGACCTGATAGTTGTTTAATCAGTCCAGCGTATTGCTCGATGGTTAGATTGATGGCTGAGCCACCGGTTCCGGGGTGTATGATGACGACTCTGCTGGCATCGGGGATGTTGTGGTTTTTTATTAAGCTTTCACGTAAAGCGATTATCTCAGTGCTGTCGAATTGAAGGTATGGCGGCGGTGGTGTTGCTGCCGGCATGTCATTATTCAGATGTATAAAATATTTTATTAAATCCAGGTTGTATTCGTATTCAGGTTTGGCTGACTGTGATCGTTTCTGCCGCAGGCGACGGTTGATAAATAGCTGCGCTATTTTTGTTGCCGGGCCGATGCGCGATTTTACGCCGGCCAGCCAGAGTGCGAGTGATGTTCTGCTTTCTGAAAACAGCGAGATTGATGCGTCATAATTTCTTTGTCGGATATTTTTTGATAGATTTATAACATCGGACAGAAAGCCGGTTTTTTTTTCATCAATTAAAATATTGTCAATCCATTCGCATTGTTCGGCGAGCGGTGCGGTATATTGTGGTACCAGTGCGGTTATTTCTGCCTGCGGATATTGTGATTTTAATAAAGCGAAAGACGGCCAGGCGAGCATGAAGTCGCCGATCTTGTCGTTGCGTATAACAAGTATTCTTTCAGGCTGTGTAGGCGTGCTCATGGTTGTGCGTGCCTATGTCTGTTGTAATAGTCGTGTACAGGCATCATAAACGGTATCGACATCGATGGCGTTTATGCCTTTTTCCGGTTGTGTCGTATTTTCTGAGCGCAGGATAATAAAGTTTTCCGGTGCCATATACGGCCCGCAGTCACCGGGGTCTTTCATCGAGAAAAAAGCAACGACTTTTGTACCCAATGCTGAA
>JALVRY010000460.1:0-924 GCA_027024625.1 Thiotrichaceae bacterium | reverse complement strand
ATCATGGCTTTGTAGCGTTCGAAGCTTGATTCAGATTTAAGCAGTAAAATATTGTTGTCACTTTTGCGTACGATTTTTTCACCGTAGGAAATCTCATCCGGCAGCAAAACCATAAAAGTTTTTATCGGCGTTGATGTATCTGGTTGAGTGCGGACTATTTTTTTTATAAGTTTTCCGTAGTTATCCGGTGACCACAGTTTGCGTAGTTTGGCGTGGCGTTTGCGGATGCCGAAGCGTGAGTAACCGCTGAATGTCGGGTGTATCATCAATAGTCGGTCATTTTTATCGATGCCGTGTTTTTGCAGTTCTTTATTAACCGCATCACGATCCTGCTGTTTCACCGGCAGGTGATTGTATATTTCAAGTACAGGTTTGTTGCAGGCTTTCGCAACAAAATCGAGATAAGCTTTGGCGCAATGTTTGAATTCGCTGGAGCCGGTGTATTGCTGAAAATCAGTGTCTAAATCCGTGAACAAGCCGCCGATGCGTGGGCTGGTATCAAAGCAGATGATTTTGTCAAAGTGCGAGTGGCCAAGTTTTTTCAGAATGTTGTTTTTGTCGATCACCGGTCTGATCAGACCGCTGCGATTCCACGTCCAGATATCTTTTATGTTGTGGTGATAATCTTTCAGCAGTGCTTTGCCGACCGGGCTGACTAGCAGGGTGATTTCGGCATCAGGGTAATATTGCAGCAATGCGGTCAGTGCGGGAGTCATCATCACCGTGTCGCCGACACGGCCTACACGTACGGCGAGTATTTTCATCTCTGTTGTCCGTTGAGGTCTAACAGGATTTCATCCAGCTTTTTGAAGTGATCATCGCTGTCGAACTGCTGGTCGGCTTTCTGTTTTCCCTGCTTGGCAAGTTTTTCTTTTTCTTCGCGATTGTCGAACAGGTAACAAACCTGTTGGCACAGATCATCGG
>JALVRY010000459.1 GCA_027024625.1 Thiotrichaceae bacterium | reverse complement strand
ATATACAGCGAGTCGTTTATCATGAAAGTTCATATTTGTTTGGTTTCAAATCAACTATTAGCAAATTATATTCCTATTAAAATGGATAAGCCTGATGCTGTTTGTGTTATTAGCACGCAGTCGATGATAAAAAATGGCATGACAAAGCGTTTTATTGAGATGTTACAGGATGAAAATATTCCATATACACTTTATGAGAATATGCCGAGTACACAAATGCCACAAATTTATGATTATGCAATCGAAATTAGTGACTCAATACAGAAAAAATATTCTGATGCAGATTTAGTGCTTAATATCACTGGTGGAACAAAACTAATGTCTCAAGGCTTTGCTGAAGTAATGACAGGAGATGCAGAGCTAATTTACACAGATACTCAACACAATCAACTTGAATACCTAACTAAAAACTCAAAAAAACCAGCAAAACCATTAAGTAGTGTATTAGATATTAATGGTTACTTAAAAGCTTACGGAGCTAATTATAAACACTCAGCATCAGATAATGTTGAGTGGCAAAGGCTTATATTGCAGCGTAAAGCTCTTACGAAATATTTTGCTCAAAATGCAAGCTCTTTAGCAAGCTTAATTGGCAGTATAAATTATATAGCGACTGAAGCATTATCGTCAGATGGAAAAAAATTACTAAAACCTACCCAGTATCTTAATAGTTCTCCCAAAGGAAAATGGCGTGAAGCTTTGCAAAAAATGGTTGAATCTGGTGTGATTGAATGGAATGGAGATACAGAAATACATTTTATTAAACTGGAATATACACGTTATTTAGCAGGTATTTGGCTTGAAGAATATGTATATCATATTGGGAAGGATGAGCATCCTGATGATATTGCTTCTAGTGTTAAAATTTCATGGGAGCATAGTCAAAAAACACATAACGAATTAGACGTTGTTATTGTTCACAATAATCGTATGTTAATTATTGAATGCAAAACAACACGATTTGGTAATTATCAACAAAAAGACAGTGACATACTGTATAAAATTAATAGCCTAGGAGATGATCTTAAAGGTTTGTATGGAGAGTTGTGGTTGGTAAGTGCTAGAGAACCAACAGAAGATATGAAAGATCGAGCAAAAGATCGCAGGATTAACATCATTGAACCTAAAGAATTGAAAAATTTGCGTCCTAAAATCCGAGAATGGATGCGTAAATAAAATTCATTTCTATACGCCTCCATTACCTATATGTCTCCAAACAATCTTTTCCACTGGCAAGATTCAACATGGTTATTACTAGATCAATGGGGAATTTTGCTGGGCTTGATATTATCGCTTCTTAATATTGCCATGCTGATATTCGCTATTGTAAAGCGTGAAAGCTTGCGGCGTTGGTTTATGAAAAATCATTTTCCTCATGTTGGGGGTGATGATACAGATTTGGATTGGCAAGCCCTTCTCTTTACCGTAAGCCATATTGATGTGCCTAAGTGGATGATTGATAAAATACAACCTAAGCTCGTTGCTTTAGTCGCTAGTCAAGCGTCTTATGATAATGCAAAGAAGATTCAGCAATATGCCATACAAAAAGGTATTGAAGTTTTACCTATCAGAGAAGTCGATGATATTGATAACCCTGCTGAAACCATGGATGAGGTTAAATTATTGCTAAAACGGATTAAAGAGAAAGAGCTTAAACGCTGTGCTGTTGATATTACGGGTGGAAAAGTTCCCATGAGCATGGGGGCTTTTATGGCAGCGGAAGAAATGCAACTTGATACGCTTTATGTAACAACAAAATTTGATGCTAAATTAAAAAAGCCTGATATGACAACGGCTAAGATTATTACGATTTCGAGTAACCACTAATGCAAATTCATCTACCTCTAGCAAAATATCGTTTTCATTTTACTGCGACAACAGACATACAGTTTCCTGAATATGCAGGCTCCGCTTGGCGTGGTTTATTTGGGCATCAACTCAAACGAACGGTTTGTGTAACCCATCAGCGGGACTGCAAAGCTTGCTTGTTATGGCGAAATTGTGTTTATACCTATTTATTTGAAACACCGCCAGCCTTAGATGCTGCGATGATGCGAAAATATCCCGCTGCCCCGCATCCCTATATCTTTCATCCTGATAATCAGCAACAACGCCATTTGGCAAAAGGAGCTAATTTTAAAATTGATATGAGTTTGATTGCTAAGGCTAACCAGCATCTTCCTTATATTATTCATACGTTTTATAAAGCGGGAAAAACAGGCATTGGTAAGCAACGCGGTAAATTTGAGTTGGATTATGTAGAGCAGGAGCATAATGGCGATTGGAAAATCATCTATCAACAAGGCGGTGAGTTACAAGCTTTTCTTGCTCAGACTCCTGAAATTCCATCTTTAGGTGAAGGAAAGTTAAAGCTTGAGCTAGTTACACCTTGCCGTTTACGAGTAAAGAATCAATATATTCAGGGTGATACTTTTGAGTTTTATCACTTGATGAGTAATTTAATACGGCGAATTTCCAGTTTGCATTATTTTCATCAAGGAGAAGAATTAAAAGCAGATTTTGCAGCACTGGTACAGCAATCTAAAAATATTTCATTAGAAAATAAAAAATTACAGTGGAAAGATTGGTCGCGTTATTCATCACGTCAACAACAAGCCCTTAAAATGGGGGGGTTAATTGGCTCATTTGAAATTGATAGTTCTAAATTAGCTGAATTATGGCAATGGCTTTACTTGGGACAATATATTCATCTAGGAAAGGGAACCGTAATGGGCTTGGGTCTAATACAAATTAGATATTGCTAATGCCTCGTCTATAAG